>JAKAUH010000725.1 GCA_021818605.1 Planctomycetota bacterium | reverse complement strand
TCACAAACTCTCGATCCATCAGGCCGATTTCGCGGCCTCGCGGCGGTTCAGCGGAAGAACTGGCCGCGGCCGACGGTCTCGAAGGCATTCGGGAAGTGTTCGATCTGGGGCTGGCCGCGCTGGTCGGGCCAGACGATGGCGACGATGTCGAAGCGACTGCGGGCCTCGAGCAGTCCGTACTTGCGGAGGAAATGCAGGGCGGTCAGGGTGAGGCGGCGCTCCTTTTCGGGCGTGACGGCCTCGGCGGGCACGCCCTGGCGCCGGGCCTTGACCTCGACGAAGACCAGGGTGTTGCCGTCGCGGGCGATCAGGTCGATTTCGCCCCATTTCGTCCGGTAGCCGCGCAACAGCACCCGCATACCCCGGCGGCGGAGGAACTTCGCGGCGGCGCGCTCGCCGCGGTCTCCCAGCAGCCGGTTCCAGAAGATGCGCAGGGTCGGTCGCATGAGTGTTTGGAAAAATCGGCTCAACTGCCCGCGCCGAGGTGGCTCTCGATCTCACGGGCCTCGGAGCTCCAGCCGCCGGAGCTCCGGTTGTTCTTGAAGAACGTGCGGGGACTCGCGTCATCCGCACTGCCGCCGATGACCTTCGACGGGCTGGAAGAATCGTCGTCGGCGTAGCGGGACATCATGTCGTCGCCCTTGCGGCTCCACGAATGCCGCGGCTCGCAGCCCGCCAGCACCAGGCCCAGGCACGACGACCCCAGCACGAGCGCACGACGGGGGATTCGACGGATCATCTTCCACCACCTTGCCAGAGAGGACCGTCCATGTCCACGACCGCCCGGATGGATGAGAGGGGAAACCGGCCGGTTTCCGGGCGGCGAACGTCGTCCGTGACGTTTGGCAGCGAGACCTGAAGGGTCGAGATGCTGCCACAAACCGGCCCGATCGTCCAGATCGTTCGGCGGATGGCCCGATCAGGGCGATTCGACGGCCTCGGGAGCCTTAGTCTCCGTTCGGTCGTCCCAGGCCAGGGCCAGGATTGCCAGGGCGAGCAGGGGCGCCAGGCCGGTGATCGCGAAGACCGTCGCGTGGCTGCCGGTCACGTCGTGCATCCAGCCGGTGAATGGCTGGAACCCCGCCGCGAACAGGTTGCCCAAAGCCCCCAGATAGCCCGCTACCAGCCCCGTGTGCCGCGCCGAGACTTCCTGGGTGAAGGCGAAGTAATTGACCATGAACGCCGCGGTCCCCAGGGCGATGATCGAGAGCAGGCTCACCGCCGCGTGGTCGTTCCCGACCAGGCCGATCGCCAGGCCGCCCAGGATCAACGGCGAGGCGCCGGCCATGACCGTCAAGCGGGCCTGGAAGGCCGATCGACCGGCGGCCGCCAGTCGGCGCGACAGCCAGCCGCCGGCCAGGTTGCCCACGTCCGCCGCCAGGAACGGGATCGTGCTGAGATAGTTGCCGGCCTTGAAGGACAGGTTTCGCTCCTGCTTGAGATAGGTCGGAATCCAGTTCAGCAGGAAGTGCCAGCAGATGTTGATCAGGATCGAGACCGCCACCAGGACCCAGAACCGCCGGCTTCGGACGATCTCGCCCAGACTGGACGTCCAGCTCGCGCCGGCCAGCCGTTCCCTCGGCAGGACCGCCGCGACCAGCAGCGGCCCCACAATCGCCACGGCGACCCCCAGCCACGCGGCCGTCGGCCCGTAGTGCCGGTATCCGACCGTCCCCGCGACGACCGCGGCGATCAGCACGCCGGCAAACGCCCAGGCGGCCGGTCCGATCGAAACGGCCGGCGCGGGCGCGGGCCTGGATTCCCGCGGATCGGCCGGCGCCGGGCCAGGCCCGGCCATCCGCCCGCGGGGCTTGCCCCGGACCAGCAGCAGCCAGGCCGCGACCCAGACGAACCCCGATAGCCCGATCACCGAGAACGAGGATCGCCAGCCGTACCGTTCGGTCAGATACGTGACGACCGCCGGCGTGATCAGGGCGCCGACCGCCGCGCCCGAGTTGAAGATCCCGTTGCCGAGACCGCGGTCGGCCGGCGGCAGGATCCGCGCCGTGGTCCGCAGCGCCGTCGGCCAGTTGAACGACTCGCCCACGCCCAGCAGGGTCCGGCAGACGATCAGGAGCCCCAGACCCGGCACGATCGCCGTTGCCGCTGCCGCCAGCGACCACCATGCCACGGCCGCCGCATACGTCCATTTCAGATCCCGGCGGTCAACCAGGAAGCCCGCGGGAACCTGGAGCACGGCGTAGGTCAGATAGAAAGCCGAGATCACCCAGCCGAAGTCGGCTTCGGAGCGAATGCGGAATGCTTTCTCGATCGGCTCGCGGAGCAGCGAAACGGTCTGGCGATCCATGTAGGTGAGGACGGTCGCCGCGAACATCAGCCAGCAGATGCCCCAGGCGGCGCGGTCGGCGGCGGGAGCAGGGGCGGCGAGTTCCGGGTCGTCGGCCGCACGTTCTCGTGGCAGGGGCAACGGCGTGTCTCCCGATTTCGTTCATCGCGACGGGGTGTCGCGCCGGGGGCGGGGATGGCCTACAATGCCAGAAGGGGCAAGCTGTTGCAACGAGCCGCCGCGGCGGCCGGACGATCGACGGCGAAACATCCGGGGCCGAGTCGAGCATCAAGCGGCTTCGGGATTGCTACAATGGTGCGAATGCAGCCCGCTCCGGGGCGAATCCCCCGGAGGATCGCCGGCTCGACCGTCGAGCCGGACCCGGCTCGCCGACCCTTCCAACAAGGACGATCTGGTCCGATGACACCGACCCCGAATACCAGGCGGCGCCGCTGGATCGCCAGCGGCCTGTTGATCGTCCTGGCGGCGGTGGCCGGGCTGATCGTGGCACTGCCCGGACTGGCGAGCCGCGGCCTGGCCCGCCGCATCCTGACAACCCGCGCCGGCCGGCTCCTGGCGCCCGGATCGCTCGAGGCGGACGCCGTACACGTCTCGTGGACCGGCCCGACCTCCATTGATGGTGTCGTGCTCCGCGACGAGCGCGGAGCGCGGCTGATCGCCGCTTCGCGCGCGGTTGTCGACTGGAACCTCTGGCAGATCCTGTTCGCGGCCCGGGATTCGGTCGCGCTCGAGATGCCCGGCGCCGAGGTCGAGATCGAGCGCCTGCCCGACGGCCGGATCGACCTGTATGAGACGCTCCAACCGGTCATCCGCGAGGAGCCGACCATGCGGCTGGTGGTGACCATCGCGGGCGGCCGGCTGCGGTTCAAGGACGCCGCTCTCGCGGAGCCGTTCGCCGCCGACCGGGCCGATATCCGGCTCGATGTCCCACCCAACCCGAAGCCCGTCGAGTGGGATCTCCGGCTCGACAGCCCGACGGTCGACGGCACTGACGGGCCGGGCCGGATCGGCTTCAAGGGAATCGTCCACCGCCCGGGGCACGGCGGGGCGACGATCTCGCTGGCGGTCACCGGATGGCCGCTGGCGCTGGCCGCGGCGGGCTCCGTCACGCGCGGCCGGGTCGACGCGGCCCTCTCGGCCAACCGGCAGGAAGATCGCTGGGCCCTGTCGGCCAGCGCGACCGGCGCCGAGCGGCGCCCGGCGGCGCCCGGCGAGCAGGCCGTAGCGGGGCGGCGCCCGACGGCGCCCGGCGAGCAGGCCGTAGCGGGGCGGACCGTTACGGCCCAGCTCGAGGCCGAGGGGCAGGGCGGAAGCTGGTCGTTCCGCCGGCTCGGGCTGAGTATTCCGTACGCCCGGCTGGATGGCTCGGGGACGATCCGGTCGGCCGAGGGGACCTCGGGGCTCCGGCTCGACCTGAGAGGCTCGCTCGCCCCGGACTGGAAGGCGATCCAGGCGGACCTTCGCCGCGATGTCGAACCGGGCGCCCGGGTCGCCGGCAGTGCCCGCGAGTGGCGGGTGTCGGGCATGCTGGGCGGGCCGGATGCCGGCGACCGGCTGGCGGGGCTCGCCGCCGAGGCCGGCATCCAGCTCGAGACCGTGGACATCTACGGCATGCGGCTGGGGCCGACCGGCGTCGTCCTGCGGACCGAGGGGGGGCGGCTCCGGGTGGACCCGATCGATACCAGCCTCAACGATGGAGGGCTGCACCTCGAACGCGAGCGCGTCCGGACCGAGGACGGCCCCTGGCGGCTGAAGCTCGGGCACGCGTCCACGCTGCGCGATGCGGTCATCAACGACGAGGTCTCGCACCGGGTTCTCTCGTATGCCGCGCCCGTGCTGGACGGCGCGACCCGCGTGCAGGGGCGGGTCTCGGTGCGCGGGCTCGACGCCGAGATCCCGCTGGCCGCCGGGGAGCGCGGACCGGCTGCCAGGGCACGGGTGGAGGGAGACGTCCTGTTCGACGATGTCCGGTTTCTGCCGGGTCCGCTGGCTGGCTCGATCCTCGAGCTGCTGCCCAATCGCGCCGGGGAATCGCGGGGCGGGCCGATGCCGATGCTGGTGCTGCGCGACCCGATCTCGTTCCGGATCGCGGAGGGTCGGGTGAACACGAAAGGCTTGCTGCTGCCGGTGGCCCAGGTGGGTACGGTCGGCCTGGAGGGCTCGGTCGATTTCGAGAAACGCCTTGACCTGGTCGCCCGTTTCCGCGTCAATCCTCCCCGGCAGGATCGGCCGGTGCTGGCGGCCCTGCTGAACAATGCCCGGTTCGAACTGCCGATCAAGGGGACGCTCGACGATCCGCGGATCGATCAGGACGCGCTGAAGGAGCGGATGAAATCGATCGGCTCGGACATGATCGACGGCTCGATCGAGGCCGGCGCGATCGGGCTCTTCCGACTGCTGGAGGGCCTCCCGCGGCGCCGGGAGGCGCGGAAGCCGCCGCTCGAGGACGGCGGATTCCCGTCGCTGTCGCCGGCGCCGAAGGCCAAGGCGAATCCGCCGCCCCGGACCGATCGACCGACGGCCGAGGAGCGCCGGCAGAAGCGCGAGGAGCGGCGGCAGGAGCGGCTCGAGAAAAAGGCCCAGCGGCGAATGCGGCGCGGCGAGCCGCCCGAGTGAGTCACGAATCCAGCCATCCCGGCGCGGTTGGGCGTAGAATTGTCGTGGGAATTGAGATGGCCAGGGCGGCGATCGAGACGATTGGTGAATCCAAGGGCCCAGGGACAGGGCCTGTCGGTGAGGGGCGCA
>JAKAUH010000215.1 GCA_021818605.1 Planctomycetota bacterium | reverse complement strand
CCAGGTAGGTGCTCAGCTCGTCGACGGCACCCTGGATCAGGACCACGACGTCGGCCGGCCGGCGATCGAGGGGCCGGCCGAAGTCGCCTGAGCGGACGAGCTTGAGCATGCGCTCGACCGTGCGCGCCAGCCGTCGTGCGGCGGAGCCGGCGTGGTCGAGCCATTGCCGGTCGGCGGCCGGGGCGTCGGGCGTGGCCATCTTGCGGAGCTCGATCAGTCCCAGGAGCACGCTGACGGGCGTGTTGAGCTCGTGGCTGGCGACCTCGAGGAAGGCCCCCTTGAGCCGGTTGGCCTCGGTGAGCTTGGCGTTGGCGGCCTGGAGCTCGACGACCAGGCGATTCTTCTCAACAATTAGCTCGTGGCGCTCGACGGCCTGGCGCACGACAGCCGCTAGCTCGTCGGGATCCCAGGGCTTGGCGATGTAGCGGAAGATGTGGCCTTCGTTGATCGCGTCGATGATGGAGCGCACGTCGGCGTGCGCGGTGAAGAGCAGGCGGGTGGTCTCGGGGCGGATCGCGCGGGCCTGGCGCAGCACCTCGACGCCTGACATGCCGGGCATCCGCTGGTCGGACATGATCACGTGGACGTCCTCCGCCGACTGGAGGACATCCAGGGCCGCGGCTCCGGAGCCGCGGGTGATCACTCGATAATCGAGCCGGAGCAGGTCGTGGACGGATTGCAGAACCTCGGGCTCGTCGTCCACGACCAGGAGGCTTGGCCGCTCGCGGCGAGTGCGGGGCGGCAGCGCCGAGCCGGCGGACTGGGCCGGGCCCTCGAACGACCGCCCCGCGGGAGCCGCGTTTGTCGGAACAGCATCCTTGAGTCGGCCGGTGGCCGTCGTTGCCTTCGAGTCCAGCGTCAAGCGCCTGACCTCCTGCTCGCCGGAACGGCGAGGGGTGCCGGCCCGCGAGACCGGCGGACGTGATGGGGTGAAGCTGTTTTGTTCCGTCAGGCGGCCGGGAACCGCTTGATCAGAGTTACCTGATTGCCTGCGTCGTTGTAGGACATTTCATCGACCATCCCCTCGCAAATCAAGAGCCCGAAGCCGCCGGCACGCAGGCCCAGCTTCTCGCGGACGTCCAGGTGCGAGAACGGGTCGTCGGGCACGGCGGCGTGAGGTAACTGGTTGCGGTCGAATCCGGGACCCTGGTCCTGGACGACGATCTCCAGGCGGTCCTCGTGAATGCGGTAGGTGATGGTCACCAGGCGGTCGCTCTGGTGCAGATTGCCCCACTCAATCGCGTTATGAGCCATCTCCATGACGGCCTGGCGGATCTGGATCACCTGGTCCGGCCCGAGCGGAGTCGACTGGCAGACCATCATCAGAAAGTCGTTCAAATCCTTGAGCAGCGTGATCTCGCTGTTCAGCTCGACGTGGATCTCGCCCTGGAGCGAACGCTGCTCCATGCTGGCCCGCCAGGCTCGTGCCGCGGAGATGGCCTCGAAGAGGTGGCTGATGTCGAATGGCTTGGTGACATAGGCGTTGGCACCCACGCGGAACCCGTGCACCCGGTGTTGCACGTCGTTGAGCGCCGTGAGCATCACCACGGGAATCAGCCGGGTGTCCGGGTCAGTGCGAAGCCGGCGGCAGACGTCGAAGCCATTGATGTCCGGCAGCATCAGGTCCAGCAGGATGACGTCGGGGCGCTGCTCGCGGGCCAGCTTCAGTCCGGCCTCGCCGTCCTCGGCGAGGATGGGCTGATAGTCGCGCATCCGAAGGATCCTGGCGACCAGGTTGGCCTGCTCCGGGTGGTCCTCGACGATCAGAGCCGTTTCCATCGAACTCTCCCCCGGCGCCTCCGTGGCTGGACCCGCCCCGGCCCAACGGTCCTCCAGGTGCCGCGATTCGGGCGGGCCCGCGCGGCCGTCCGCCTTCTCAGACGTGCAGCTCGACGACCTCGGCGTCATGCAGTTCATGATCGCGCTTGACCGACTGGCCTTCAAGGACGCCCAGGCCCCAGATCAGGGCCGATTTCAATCAGTGCTCGAAGTCCCGGTGGATCTCCCTCGCCAGGTCGATGACAGTGCTACCGATCGGCCCAGTGAACGGCCTGGTCCAATCGGCCGGCTTGCCGGGGGCCCTGGTGTAGACCCGCAGGACTCCGAGACAATCGTATGCCGTTCGTCGAAGTGTTTCCAGCCCCTCGCCCGTGAGCCCAGAGACCGCCACGATCGGGAAGCGGCGGCCCAGCCTGTCACGCACGATCTCCAATCGATCCGCGGCGCCCTCGGCGTCGAGCCTGTTCGCCGCCATCGCCGTCTTCAAAGTGTCCAATCCGCTCGTCCTCCTCGTCCTACGGCAACTCGACGAGCTCTGGAGGCACCCCGGCCAGCACGTGCGCCGCCGTCGCCGCATCCGCCACGTCGTCGCTCGACAGGTCGCCGACCAGAAGCGCGGCATCCGCCGACCGAATCACGCTCGTTCGTCACCCACGGCTCGAGGTAGGCCGACGACATCGAAGGCAAATCCACCCGTTGTACACGTCCATCTTTCCGGACTTCGGGTAGGTTTCGGCCCGGGCGCCCAGGGCGTTACCCGGGCGGATCGGTTCGGCCCTGTCAGGGCCAATCCCCCGCCCGGTTTCCCTGCGACAGACTCGGGATTCTGGGACTTTCCGAGTATCAAAAAAAACATCAAAGCCGTCCAGGTAAGACAACAGAAAGAGAATCAGGCCAGATTCGCCCTTTTTCCCTGGTTGCCGAACGCGGGGTAAGAGTCCGTGGGGTCGACCTGGAGGTTCGTCGCCAGAGCGACCGGTCCATCTGCGGCTCCGGCCCCGAGCACGTCCGGTGGCCGGACTCTCCCGGGACGTTCCCCGTGCCTGCCAGCCTGATGGATTTCCCGGCCGATGTCCAGCCGACGGCCCGCCGATGCCTGATGTCGTCCGGCTGTCCAGCCCACCGCGATCCGTGCGGACCGGCCCGGAACCCGGCCCGGTCGGTCCGCACAGGAGCCCACCCACCGCGGCGATCACGGCTCGACGACGATGATCACGAACGAGTCCGGCACCATGCCTCGTCGGCCGCCCTGCTTCTGGGCGCCGGACGCCGCGGGCGCCTGTGTCGCGGCCGGAAGGTAGACGCGATGCGTCTTCGGGTCGATCGTCATCGTCCGTGCGCTCGCCTGGGTCGGGATCGTCGCCACGACGTGGAACTTGCCCGGCTCGGATTCGTCGATCACCGTGAGATCCCCCGTGCGCCCGTTGGAGCTATAAGCCAGTCCCTTCACCGGGTCGAAGCCGCAGCCATCCGAGCCCTTGCCGATGTCCACCGTGGCGATCACGGTCCCCTTGTCGGCATCCATCACGACCATCTTCGAATTCCCGTTGCAGCCGCTGAACAGCCGGCGATTCTTCGCGTCCAGGGCCAGCCCGTTCGGCCGCACGCCGGGCGCTAGCGGCCAGCGATGGAGGATCTCCAGCGAGAGGGCGTCGAATTCGACGACCTCGCTCGAGCTCCGGATGTTGACGAAGATATGCCCCTTGCCATCGGCGACGGCGGCCTCGGGCTCGCCCTTGAAGTCGATCGTGCCGGCAACCTTCTCGGTGGCCGGGTCGATCGAGGTGCCGTCGTTGGTCCTGTGGTTGAACGTGATCACCCGCTTGCTCGCCGCGTCGTACAGAATCGCGTCAGGTGTGCCGTTCGCCTTGATCTTGCCGGTCGGCTTCAGCGTCTTGAGGTCGAACACCGTCACGCTGCTATCCCGGCCGTTGCTGGTGAACCCCTTGCCCAGCTCCGGCACAATCGCGATCCCGTGGACTCCGGGCGTGTCGGCGAGCTCGCCGGCCACGGCTTCCTTTTCCAGGTCGAGCACGACGACCCGAGCGCCGCGCGAGACGTACAGCCGCCGGGCTTCCGGGTCGACCGTCAGGTAATCCCAGCCGCCCTCGCCTCCCACGGCGATCTTGTGAACCTTCGGCGGCGCGGATGCCGGCGCATCCCGAGAAGCATTCGGGCCGGTGAAGCAGAATGCCAGCATCAGTAGCGAATTCATCGGTGTCAGCTCCGTGTGTTCGGACCGGTCGATTGATCGGCGGACGGATTTGTTCCGCAGACATATCAGAAAGAGGGCGGCGTGATGAGCGGCCTGTCCCCTCATGAAGCCGAATTTATCCGGCAGAGATCCAGGAGTGCCCGCCGAGACTCCTGGGCCGCGCGAACCCGAGGCCCCGGCCCTTCGACATTCCTGACGATCTCAGGAGTCATGGGGTCGGTGATCGAGAGATCGCGAACCTGCCGCGAAGGCCAGGACTGGGGATGACCGGTATCGAGCGGCGGGATACAATTCCCCCACCTCTGATTCAGCCAGGATATCCGATCAGGAAATGAGGGTTTCATGGCATCGGTTCGCCGGGCCTTCACGGTGATCGAACTGCTCGTGGTGATCCTCATCTTCGGGCTCCTCGTCGCCATGCTTCTGCCCGCCGTCCAGTCGGCCCGAGAGGCCGCTCGACGCGCTCAGTGAACGAGCAACCTCAGGCAGGTCGGCCTGGCACTGCACAATTACCCCAGCCCAGGGTAGGGCTGGGGCGCGATGATCCTGGGCCAGTTGGAGCAGACGCCCCTGTTCCACGTCATTAACTTCAACCTGGCCATCGTCGTCCCGGAGAATCAGACAGCGTGCAGCACGTCGCTCTCGGCCTATCTGTGCCCCAGCTCCCCTAACGATGGCCCTGTCAGGTTCGTCTACGCTCCGGAGGGCCCGAACAACCTGGCCGCCGGGCAGTACATCGCTTCCGGGGGACGACTCTTGATGAAGGGATCCCTCGAAGCTGCCGACGGCATGTTCCAGCGGAATGGCGCAGTTGGTGTGAGCGACATCGCAGACGGGACGAGCCTGACATTCATGGTCGGTGAGCGATCGAGGAACCTTGCCGACGCGTCC
Organism: Planctomycetota bacterium; assembly: GCA_021818605.1. Classification (GTDB taxonomy): domain Bacteria; phylum Planctomycetota; class Planctomycetia; order Isosphaerales; family Isosphaeraceae; genus JAKAUH01. The sequence continues at coordinate 169 of JAKAUH010000215.1, read as the reverse complement.
TGGGTCGGCGTCATCCCGGGCAACATCGTATCGACGAGCCCGGGGTGGCAGCCGCGAGAAATGGTGCCCGACTGCTCTGTAGCTGCACTTTCCCAGATCGCCCAGCCTCATGCGACCCTGCGCATGAGGCCCCGAATGAACCGAAGGATTTTCGGGTGCAAGCCCGCCA
>JAKAUH010000841.1 GCA_021818605.1 Planctomycetota bacterium | reverse complement strand
AGTGGCGAGTGTCTAGTGTTCGGAAGGACTGGACGCCCGCGGCGTGACGGCCGGCGGCTGGCCGCTCGCCTCCGGCGACGGGTCTCCCTCCGGCTGGCCGCTCGCCACTTGCCACTCGCCACTCGCCACTCCCGGCGCGGGGGGCAGCCAGACCTCGTCCGGATCAATCTCGAGCCGGGCGGAAATCCAGGCGCGGAAACTCTCGCGGATCGGCCCGGGCGAGCACGCCAGGCGATCGACGGGGATCGCGTGGCGGTTGTAGTCGAGAATGAGGAGCGCCGTCTCCTGCACGAGCAGGCGGGTGATGTAGTTGAACCACAGGTACGGCCCGCCGAAGAGGCCGCCGGCGCGGCTGAGGTCCAGGCGGTCGAGCAGCCGGCCCTCGCGGAGGAAGTGGCGGAGATGGCTGCGCCGGAGGTTGGCCAGGGCGAGGTTGCCCAGGAGCTGGATGGATGCCTTGGTGTCGCTGCGATGCAGGGGCGAGCCGTCGAGGTAGTCCTGGTACAGCAGCCGGACGTTCCGCAGGAACGCCAGCTCGCGATCCTCGAACGGAAACGTCGCATCCTGGCGGACGTCGCCGTTGGGACTGGCGGCGGGGGCAGCCACGGGGCGCTCACCATCGGCGCCAATGCCGGCGCCGGCGTCGCCATCGCCGCGGGTCCGGGCCGTCGCCGGCCTGCGGGGGAACTTCACGCGGTCGTCGGATGAGCGGAGCAGCAGCTCGGGGTCGATCACGCGTTCGGAGAGGAACCGGACGTCCTGCTCGCGGCGGCGAGACTTGAGGTTCTTGGTATGCGCGGCGAACTGGGCCTCGACGATCCGCTCGCAGAAATCGGCCGACTGGTTGGCGATCCGACGGAACCAGGCGCCCAGCGACCAGAAACCCAGGCAGGCGACACCCAGCAGGATCACGGGCAGGCCGAGTAGCTTCGAGATCCTGTCCATTACGGTGCGGAACGGGGAGAGAAACGGCACGGTCTGCACGACCAGAAACAGCAGCAAGAAGGCCGAGCCGAGGTACAGGAGCCGCCTGGCCGGGGTGCGGGTGGCGTTGACGATCGTGGCGCCCAGGCGGTCGAGGAAGATGGGCGGGCTGAGCGTGCCGTGGAGATCCGCGAGGAAGTAGGCGACGTCCAGCGCGCGCTGGATCAGGTGGCCGACGTAATTGGCGGCCAGCGCGACGGCCTCGGCCGGCCCCTTTTCACGGTAGACGACGAGGTTGCGGACGCCGGGCAGTCGTCGGACGAGCGGCAGGTCGAGCAGGCGGAGGTAGCGATCGGCCGCATGGACGAAGCCGGGCCCCATGCGGTCGATCAGCCGCTCGGGAGTCATCTGGATGAGGCGCTCGACGACGGCCTCGACGGGGATCTCACGCTCCTCGGCGTCGGGATCGGTCTCGAGATCCGCCTCGACGGCCGGGGGCGGCAAGCGATCCATTCGCGCCCGGTGGTCGGCGAGCAGCCGGGCGGCCAGCGCGCGGCGGTCGTCGAGGGCCAGCCGCTCCTCCACGGCGTCTCGGGCGTGCTCGAGCTCGGTACGCAGGGCCAGCAGGCGATGGCGGTCGCGCGACTCGGGCCGCTGGGCACTCGAGGGCTCGAACAGAACGATGTTGCGGTTGAGCACACCGGCCATCCGGCGGACCATCCGGTCGCTGAGCCGCAGCAGGATCAGCGCGATCCGCGCCAGCCGGGCAATGGGCAGGATCAGGCGTGAGGTGCGCAGGACCTGCGTCATCCGGCCCATGTGGGCCAACCACTCGATGGCCCCGGTGCCGGCGGCCGCCGTGGCGGGCATCGCCATCTCGGCGAGGTCGATCTGGTTGGCGACGAAGCCAAACGGGAGCGATGGGAGCAGGTCGATCAGGAGGTGGCGGACGAGATAGGCGCCGCGCTCGGGGGCCAGCGACATCCGCACGGCGACCTCGAAGAGGAACACCGAGCAGATCGCCAGGTCGGCCCAGGCGAAGAAGCGATGCTGCCCGGCCGAGAGCGGGCCGGCGCGCTCGAGCAGCCACTCGGCGGCGATCAGCCCGATTAGAACGGGGATCAGCGCGAGCACGGCGTTCTCTAGCAGCCGGGCGGCGCGACGGCCGAGCAGGGCGTCCATCCGGATCGTCAGCAGCTTTTCTCGCCACTCGGACCGCACCCGGCGCGCGAGCCGGCCGAGGCGGTTCGCCTGATACCGCATCGCCGAGGCGGCGTCAGCCGACGAGCGGGAGTCGGCCGCGCCGGGCTGGTCCGGATCGTCCGCGGCGCAGGCCTGCGGCGCGGCGTCGGGCGGCCGGTCCTCGGCCGGTTCTTCGTTCGCCCAGGCACGACACGACTGCCGGAGGCGGTCGAGGTCGTCGTGGGCCAGCTCCAGCCGCCGGACGGCTCGATGGGGCGGCATCTGCTCGAGGAGCGCCGTCGTCTCGGCGATCTCGTCGAAGGCCGAGGCGACAGAGCGGGTACACGGCTCGGCGCGGTCGACGGCCGGCAGCGCGGCCATCCGCTCGTCGGCGAGGTCGGCGAGGTCGGCGCGTCGGGACTCGAGGCGCTCGAGCCAGTCGGCTGGTCCCGACATCCGGACGGTCGAATTCCCGTCGCGATCCTCGCCCCCGGTACGGTCGCCGTCGGGCGTGCGGTCGAGCGCGGCGACGTGCGCCTGGATCCGCGACAGGAGGAAGCGGTGCGTCCAGAGCGCCTCCGGCCCGGCGTCCGCGAGCGGCCGGGCCAGCTCGCGGAGCACCCGGCGCTCGAGCAGACTCGCCTGCATGTCCTCGCACCCTGAGGTCAGGGTGTCTTCAGGTTGCTCTGGCCGACGGCCGTCGCCCCGGCCGACCAGGCCGCGGAGCCGCTCGAGCTCGCCGTCGAGCCAGACGCCGCGCGCGGCGGGGATCTCGCCGTCCAGCCGGGCGATCACCGCGCCGAGCCATTCGAGATCGGCGCGCAGGGCCTCAACGGCCATCGCCTGATGCAACGGTTCGAATTCCAGCACCGTCCGGACGTTCTGCGCAGCGATCCGGGCATCGGCGAGTGACTGGCGGGCCAGCGCAGCAACCTGGCGGTGCATCGGCGTGCCGGGCGGCAGCACGGCCAGGTCATCGAGCGTCCGGTTCTCCAGCTCGGCCAGCCGCTCGACGACCGCGCGCCGCGCCGGCTCGATGGTCTCATCCGGCTCGAGGCCGTCGAGCCGCCGACGGATCGTCATGCCCTGGGCGACCGCGTCGAGCCGCTCGAGCATGAGGTCGGGTTCAGACGCATCTCCCGCCGGGCGGCCGCAGAGCCCGCGCGCCTCGTCGCACCAGGTGGCCGCCGTCGCGTTGGCGTTGGCGTTCAGGTCGTCCAAGGATCACTTCCCGGGGGCCGTCGCGGCCCGATCGAAATCCGACATCCCGGCCGGGCACGATGCCGACAGGCCAGGGCCGGCCGCGATGTGTCTCCGCCACGAAGGCCCGAATGGACGCGATCATCCGACTGGAATGTCCGCGGCGCTCTACCTGGGATTCTACGGTTAACACCGGCCGGCTTCCAGCATCACCGCGGCAGGTGCTCGCGGAAGAACCGCAGCCAGTTGCCGTGGAAGATGGCGTCGATGTCCGCCGCGGAATACCCTCGAGCGGCGAGCATTCCGTCGAGTTTCTGCAGCTCGGAGATCCGGTCGAGGCCGGTGGGGACCTGCTCGGTGCCGAAGCCGCCGTCGAGGTCGCTGCCGATCGCCGCGTGCCGGGCATTCCCGGCGAGCTGGCAAACATGGTCAATGTGGTCGGCCACGGCGTCGAGCGAGACGGCATCACGCGGGGTCTGGCCGCGAATCCAGCCGGTCAGGAGCATCCAGGCATCGAGCGCCGCGCCGATCACGGCACCGCGGCCGATCAACAGCCGGATCTGCTCGTCGCTGAACTGCCGGCCCTCGGGCACCAGGGCGCGGCAGTTGTTGTGACTGGCGAGCACCGGACCGTCGAAAACGTCGAGCGCCTCGAAGAAGCTGGTGTCCGAGAGATGCGTCGCGTCCAGGATCATGCCGAGTCGTCCGAATTCCTTCAGCAGCGCGCGGCCGTCCGGGGTGAGCGGTCCGTCGCCGCCGGTGCCGACGGCGTAGCGGTTCTGGCCGTAATGGACGGGGTTCACCGAGCGCAGGCCCAGGTCCCACCAGGCTTCAGCGTGGGCGACGTCGACGATGGGGTCGGCGCCCTCCATGGCCAGGATGTAGCCAATCGGAGTCTTTTCCGGGTCGGCCGTCCAGCGGGCCATGTGGTCGTCGAGCTGTGAAACCGTGCGGATCCTCCGCAAAAGACCCCGGCGCTCGAGCAGCTCGTAATAGGCGAGCTGCCCGCGGGCGGTGGCTGAGGCGATCTCCTGGTTGGCGAAGTCGAGGTTGAGCCTCGCCGGCCCGGCGGCGGGCCGGCCCTCGGGCCGGGCGCGGGCCAGCAGGGTCGCCTGGCAGGCGGCAATGGCCCCCCGGCGCATCTCGGGGAGGGTCGTCGTCGCACGGCCCCGCGCCGGATGGTCGGTCATGACCCGCTCGCCGGCGTTCAGCTCGTCGAGCTCGAGCGTGATGTCGCGGCCCCAGGATACGGCGTTCCACGAGAGATCCAGGTGCCCGTCGAAGATGATCCTCATTGTGTCTCCCCGTCGCTTTCCTCGGTTCCCGCCGCCGTCGGCGCGGCCGCCGACAAGATTACCCGGCTCGCCCAGACGAGGTGAAGCCTGGACTGGACCGGAGCGCCGCCGACCGGATGGGTCGCGGTAACGGCCGGTCGATGCTAAACTGGTTTCCCCGGCGCCCCGGGGTTGCGACACCGATCGGCCGCGCGACCGACCGACCGCCGGGCAGCGAGAGAAGGAAGGACGACCGCCATGCGCCCCGATCAATCCGCCGCCCCCGACGAACGCGAGCAAAAGCGCGAGCGAGGCCCGCACCAGCCGCGCGATATCTTGCCGATCGTCGACCCGAATGCCGAGGACGACGAACTTGACGACCTCAACGACGATCTCGACGTCGACGATGAGTCGCTGACGGAGGAGATCGAGGAGGAGCCGCGCGTTGTGCTGATCACTGGCGCGCGGGGCAACATCGGCCGAAAGCTCCGCGACGCCTGGACCGACGTGTACGACCTCGTCCTCATCGACCGCGACGAGGACGACGACGATCCCGAGGTCATCGGCGCCGACCTGTCGGTCCTCGACGACGACTGGATCACGCATTTTCACGGCGTCGACACCGTGGTGCACCTCGCGGCCGATCCTGACGCCGACGCCGGTTGGGACGAGCTGGTCGGCCCGAACATCGACGCGATGGCCAACGTGTTCCACGCCGCCGCGCTGGCGGGGGTCGAGCGGGTGATCTTCGCCAGCTCGAATCACGTGATGGGCGGCTATCGCGACCTCGACGACGAACCGATCACCGTGGAGCTCGAGCCGAGGCCCGACGGCCCCTATGGCGCGGCCAAGCTGTTCGGCGAGCGCCTGGGACAGAGCCTGTCGCGCGCGTTCGACGTCACGTTCATCGCCATCCGGATCGGCTGGGTCCAGCCGGGCGCCAACCGTCCCGAGACGATGCCCGACGACTGGTCGCGCAAACTCTGGCTCTCGAACACCGACCTCGTCCGGCTGTTCGACCAGGCCGTCGAGGCCGAGATCGAGGACCGTACGTTCCTGGTGGTCAACGGCATGTCGCGGAACCACGGCATGCGCTGGGACCTCTCCGACGCCGCCGAACTGCTGGGATACCTGCCGGTCGACGACGCCTTCGCCGGGTCGACCCAGCCGGCCGAGGAATCCTCGCCGTGATCCTGGGACGAGCACTCGGCCGCTTCTGCGTCCGCGACTACGGCTCGAGCAGGTCCCGGCGCAGGCCCGCCATCGCCAGGGCCTCGACGCTCAGGAACAGGGGCGCGTTGAAGACCTGGAGGATGTTATCCGCCAGCGCCGGACGACGGCCCTCGATCGCGTGGCCGACGAGCTGGATGATCCAGCCCGAGACAAAGGTCACCGCGAACACCGAGGCCGACAGCCCCATCCGCCACTGCGCTACCCAGTCCGATAGGATTAACAGCGTGAGCGTGAATGGGAGCTGCACCAGGGCGATCCTCCAGTCGAGCCGGAAGTAATAGATCATGACGCTCAGGTAGAAGAGCGTGGCCGCGGTGATCGGCAAGACCTCGGGGTGGACGAAGCGGAACCACCCGAGGAACAGGAACAGAGCAAACGTGACGAGCGGGACACCGACGAAGTGCGTCAGCTTGTTCCGCGGGTCGCGGTGGTAGGCGCCATAGCTTTGCATATGCTGCTTCAGGGTCAACATGGAGGGGTTCTCCTTCCTCGTCCCGCGCGCCCAGCAACGCCGCGGGGCAACGACCAGCCGTCGTAGGAGCGGCTCGACGATCGGATCAGTCCGGGCCGATCGCTGCGCGGGAGGCTACCATGCCCGGGGGCGGTCCGTCCATCGGGCCCGATCGCGGATCGCGTCCATCCGCGAGGCGGCGGTCGAACAGCTCGCGATAGAAGCGGATCTCCAGGCGGTTGGTTCGCAGTGCCTCGAGGGCCTCGAGCGCCAGGTTGACGCTGGCGAACAGCAGGAGTCCCACGCCGGCGACCGCCAGCAGGATCGGCAGGGCGACCAGGCGGTTGCTCAGGAGAGCGTCGAACGCCAGCGTGAGGCTGGTGCAGACGAACGTCGTGAAGGCGATGTAAAGCGTCGTCAGCGCGTAGCGGATGCGGTCGTTCCGCCACTCGAGCCGGCGGAGCTGGTCGCGGAGGTGGTCCACCCGCTCGGGCGTGTAATCCAGGTCGCTGACGCCCCGGCCGAGCCTGTCCAGAAGGTCGTTGAGGACGCGGATTCGATCCACGACCCGCGACATCCGGTTCGACGTGGAGATAATCAGCGAGGCATTGGCCGTGAGGAAGATCGCCGGCGTGATCATCGCCGTGAGCGTCTCGTACTGCGAGGCCGTCAGAGGTTGCATTGCGGGGACCTCGGGGCGATTGATGTCGTCCTTCGAATCGCGGGTGGATCAACCCAACCCGCGCCGCATGGTGCGGTAGCGAGGATGCCAGACCTTGGCGTCGACCCACGCCGCGACGGTATCGCCGTCGTCGAGTCCGGCCAGGCCCTCGCGGAGGGCAGCCTCGGCGACGGCCACCGCGATCGACCGGGCGACACGGCGGGCGTCGGCGAGCGGGGGCAAGAGCGCGCCGGTGGGATCCCGACGCGCGGGCGACGTGTCGGCCAGCGCGCGGGCCGCGGCCATGAACATGCCGTCGCTGACCCGCCGCGCGGCGACCGCGCGCACGCCCAGGCCGACGCCCGGAAACACATAGCTGTTGTTGCACTGGGCGATCGAGTAGCGCCGGTTGCCGTGCATGACGTCGTCAAACGGGCTGCCGGTGGCGATCAGGGCGCGGCCGTCGGTCCAGGCGATCAGGTCAGCCGGGGTCGCCTCGGCCCGCGATGTGGGGTTCGACAGCGGGAACACGATCGGCCGCTCGCAGTAGCCCGCCATCGCGCGAATCGCCTTCTCCGTGAATGTGCCTGGCTGGCCCGAGACGCCGATCAGGATCGTCGGATGCGCGTGCTCGATCACGTCGGGCAGCTCGATCGGCTGGCCCTCGCCGCGGCGCCAGCCGGCCACGCGCTCCCGCGGTTGGGCCAGGTCGCGCTGAAACGGCTGGAGGTCGCCCATCGCGTCGTGGAGCAGGCCCTGGCGGTCGATCATGAAGAACCGGGCGCGGGCGTCACGCTCGGGCAGACCCTCCTCGACCATCACGGCGACCAGTTGCTCGGCGATGCCGCTGCCGGCCGAGCCCGCGCCCAGGATCGCAATACTGTGCTCCCGTAGTGGCCGGCCCGTGACGGCGACGGCGGCCAGCAGCGCGCCTGCCGTGACGGCGGCCGTGCCCTGGATGTCGTCGTTGAACGAGCAGAGCTGGTCGCGGTAGCGATCGAGCAACCGGTGGGCGTTGTGCCGGGCGAAATCCTCCCACTGGAGCAACACGGCGGGAAACTGCCGCTTGACGGCCTGGACGAACGCGTCGACGAAGGCGTCGTACTCGGCGCCGGTGACGCGCTCATGCCGCCAGCCGATATAGAGTGGATCCTCCAACCGCTCGCGGTTGTTCGTCCCTGGATCGAGCAGGATCGGCAGCGTGGTTGCCGGGTGAATCCCGCCGCAGGCTGTGTAGATTGACAGCTTGCCGATCGGGATCCCCATGCCGCCGGCCCCCTGGTCGCCCAGGCCGAGGATTCGCTCGCCGTCGGTCACCACGATCACCTCGACCTGCGGCGATGACGCGTTCTCGAGGATGACGTCGATCTCGTCGCGTTCGGGATAGGCGATGAACAGCCCGCGAGGGCGGCGGATGATGTGGCTGTAGCGCTCGCACGCCCGGCCGACGGTCGGCGTGTAGATGATCGGCATCAGCTCGGCGAGGTGGTCCAGCAGGAACCGGTAGAACAACGTCGCGTTGCTGTCCTGAAGCTGGCGAAGGTAGATATGCCGCTCGAGGTCGGTCGACTTGTCCTGATACGCCTCGTAGGCGCGGGTGACCTGCTCCTCGAGGGTCTCGGTATGCGGTGGCAATAGCCCCAGCAACCCCAGTTCGCGGCGCTCGTGGTGCGTGAACGCCGTGCCCTTGTTGAACATCGCCCGCTCGAGCAGAAGCTGGCCGGTGAACGGGACCTCCAGCACGTCCTTCTCGTCCGCCTCGATCGTCGCCGAGATCGCTGTCTTAACGTCCATCCGATGAACTCCCGTCTCGCCGCCCGATTGGTCCGCGGAATGTCCCTGCCGGGCCGAACAGGGGCACGGACCGTGCCAATCTTAGGAGATCGTCCGCGCGGTTGTCGACGGGGCGTGGACGGGGCAAGCCGGCCGGCATTACCATGAGATCCATGAAGGACGGAATTCGATCAATGAGGGCACCCGGACCGATGCCGGTGCCGGCGCCGGCCGGGGGCTACCGCATCCTCGCGCTGGACGTCGACGGCACGCTGCTGGACCTGGAGGGCCGGCTGCGGCCGCGAACCGCGGCGGCTGTTGCACGCGCGGCGCGGGCCGGCATCCAGCCGGTGCTGTGCACGGGCCGGCGCTATCGCCGCGCCCGCGACGTGACCGAGGAGCTCGACCTCGACGCGCCGATCGTGTGTAACTCGGGCGCGATCGTCAAGGACCCCGCCACGCACGGCACGCTCTGGCGCGCCGACTTCGACCCCGAGCTCGCCGCCGAGATCCGCGCGCTGTTCCACATCCACGACCAGCCGGCTGTCGTGTTCACTGACCGCACGCCCGACCAGGCCGATTTCCGCGTCCCGGCGATTCCCACAGGCCGGTTGCACTTCGACGACTACGTCGAGCGGAACCGCGGCCACGCCGAGGTCGACACGGCCATCGCGTCGGACGACCTGATGGCACGAGCCGCGCACGGCGAGCCGTGGTTCCACGTCTGCGCCGTCGGCCCGTATGACGAGATGGTCGCCTTCGAGCAATCGGCCCACGCGCGGATCGGACCGCGGATCCAGACTTTTGTCCTGCGCACGTCGCGCTACCTCGGCACGATGTGCGAGGTCCTCCGCGCCGACGCCAGCAAGTGGTCGGCGCTCTTGCACCTGGCCGAGCGGTGGGGCGTCGGTCCCGAACAGATTTGCGCGGTGGGCGACGACGCCAACGACATCCCGATGATCCGCCACGCGGGCCTCGGCGTTGCGATGGGCCACGCGCATCCCGAAGTCATCGTCGCCGCCGACATGGTGACCGGCCGGGTCGACGAGGACGGCGTGGCCATGCTGATCAACGAGGTCCTGCTGGCGTGACGAGGAAGGGACTCGAAGCACCTGCGGAATCTTGGAAGTAACCGCCAGCAACAGATCCAGATCTAACCGCGACAAGCCGCGAAGGAAGAACGAAAAGAAGAGAAGATGCGAGCAGGAATCCCGACGGCCGCCGGCTCAATCGCTCCTCCCTTTCGCGTTTTTCGCGGTTAGATTCTTCGATGGATTTCGTCGGTTCGCGGTTAGATTCTTCGATGGATTTCGTCGGTTCGCGGTTAGACTCTTCGATGGATTTCTTCGGTTCGATGTTGCCCTGGGCGGTCTCAGCAATCATGAGAATCACATGCGGGCTGGCGACGGTTTTGATGGGCCTGGCGTTCGCCGGGGGTGACTCGGCCGCCGAGCGCGCGGCGTATGCGCGGTACGCGATGACCAGCCGCGGCGATGCCGCCAGGGGCCGCGCCGTCTTCGACGACCCGAAGGGGCCCGGCTGCGTCCGCTGCCACCGCGTCCGGGGCAGGGGAGGCGCGGTCGGGCCGGACCTGTCGAACGTCGGTGGCAAGTTCGCCCGCGAGCATTTGATCGAATCCGTCCTCGATCCCTCGCGCCAGATCGTCGAGGGCTACCGCCCGACGACCATCGCGCTCGAGGACGGCCGTACGTTCACCGGGCTCGTCAAGGACGAGACGAATGATTGCCTGACCCTCGTCGACGCCGAGGCGCGCCAGCACGCGATCGCGAAGCGCGAGATCGCCGCTCGCCGGTTCGCCGAGACCTCGATCATGCCCGCCGGGATGGCCTCGGGGCTGACCCGCCAGCAGTTTGCCGACCTGATCGCCTATCTCCAGACGCTCCGACAGGCCGACCAGGCGACGCCCGGCAGCGGTATGATCGGCCCGGTGCGGCTCCCGCCCGGCTTCGCCATGGAGAAGGTCGTCGGCGGGCTCACGGCCGCCACGGCGCTCGCGGTTTCACCCGACGGCCGGATCTTCGTCTGCGAGCAAACCGGCACCCTGCGGATCATCAAGAACGGTCAGCTCCTGCCCGCTCCGTTCGTGACCCTCTCGGTCGACAGCCACTGGGAGCGCGGGCTGATCGGCGTGGCGCTCGATCCCAGCTTCGCCTCCGGTGGATTCGTGTACGTTACGTACGTGTCGCCCAGTCCTTACCCGCACCATTGCGTCAGCCGGTTCACCGCACGAGGGGACGTGGCCGAGCCGGCCAGCGAGAAGGTGCTGCTCGTCGGCGACGACCAGCGCCGGCTCGGCGGCCCGGTGCCGTCCGGGCACCAGGGCGGGGCGCTGCACTTCGGCATCGACGGCAAGCTCTACATCGGTATCGGTGAGCAAACCGCTCGCGACCCGGCGCAGCGGCTCGACACGTTCCAGGGCAAGCTGCTGCGGATCAACCCGGATGGCACGATCCCAGGCGACAACCCGTTCTTCACCCGGGCGCGCGGAAAGTACCGGGCCATCTGGGCCATCGGCCTGCGGAACCCGTTCACGTTCGCCGTGCAGCCCGGTACGGGCCGGATCCTCATCAACGACGTGGGCGACAGCCGTCGAGAAGAGGTGAACGAGGGCCTCGCCGGTGCCAACTACGGCTGGCCGCTGTCGGAGGGCCCGACCCGCGACCCCCGATTCCGCGGGCCGATTCACAGCTACCCCGCCGCCTCGGTCTCGGGCGGTGCCTTCTGCCCCGCGTCCCGATCCGCCGGCTTCCCCGAAAAGTACCAGGGCAAGTACTTCTTCATGGATTTCGTCCAGGGCTGGATCAAGGTGCTCGACCCGGCTTATCCGGCGAAGGCCGAGACCTTCGCCAGCGGACTCACCCGCCCCTGCGACCTGGCCTTCGCGCCCGATGGCTCGCTCTGCGTCCTGCTGCGCGACGCCTGGGTTATCGACGACAAGTTCCGGCCGCACACGGGCTCGTTGATCAGGATCCGGCATGCCGGTGGGGGTGATGCCTCGGCCGATCGCCGCCGAGGACATTGAGGCCTGGGGCGTCGGGATAACACCGAAGGCATCGACCCGCTCCATGGGCTGTCCGTCCGGGATTGGAACCGCGAGCAGCCCGACCCTCGGCGAAAGCGGTACGGTGCGGGAATGTACGCGCTCCCCTGCATGTCCTCGACCGCGGATACGCCGGCCCAGTTCGCGACCTCCAGGCAGCCGCGTCGGGGCCGCGAGGCGACACTGGGTCGGATCAGGAGCTGCAAACCTGCAAATAGGCCGAGGCCGGGAAGTGACCCGGCCCCGCGCGGAGGCCGTCGTCATCGGGAGCGGGGCGATACCCGGGTAGGGATCGACCCAGGCGGACGGGGTCGGCGTAGTGGAGCATGCTCAGTGAGGCCCGGACGGCCAGGGTCGGGTTGTTGATCAGAAGCGCGTGCAAAAGCACGCTCTCGTTGCTGAAGAACAGCTCGTCGTCGATCAGCCCGCGCTGGTAGTCGAACGGGAAATAGATGTCGTGGAAGTGCACCCAGTCCCCTGCGCCGAGCCGGGGCAGGACCTCGAGGATCAGGCGGTTCACCTCGCTTCCCGGCCTGACCGCGTGCGTGGAGTCGACGAACAGGAACCCATCCTCGCCCAGGTTGGTGAGGACCTCCAGCGGCACGTCCTGCGCGCGGGCGCGCACCAGCTTGATCCGGCCGCCGTCGGCGGACCGCTGGAGGAACGCGGTCGGATAGGGCTCGATGCAGATCACCTCGGGCCGGTAGTCGTCGGCGTCGGCGGCCTGGAGCATCACATCGGTCGAGACCCCGCAGCCGACCTGGACAATCCGCCGCGGCCGGATGGTCCGGATGAAGCCGTAGAGGAACTCGGCGTCGGGCAGGCCGAAGCCGGGCTCGCCGTTGGCCTCGCAGGCCCGGGCGTAGATGTCCCGGGCGTGCAGGGCCGCGACGACCTCCGCCGAGCAACACGTCTCGACGAAGTCAAACTGATCCGACGGCTCGACCCCCTGCACGCCGACCATGCTTCGCTGCTGCCGCCACGCCGGGTCGGCCCTCAGCTCGCGGATGTCGGGGATCTGCGAATAGAAATGCCGCGGCAGGACGTCGAATCCCAGCCGCTGGCCGGTCTCGAAGAGCTGGCGAATCCCGCGTTTGGCGCGGTCCTTGAGCCGCCGCTTCAGCCCTGGCCGCGCGGCCGGCCCGGTCGAGGAGGCTCCCGGACCGGGCGACGGTTGCAGGCGGTGCAAATCCTCCTGCGGGCCGAGGGTTCGGGTGCTGGGCTGCGAAGCCCCGGTGCGCGGCGTGGTGAGCCCCATCGGTTCCTCCTTGAACTCGCGATTATCGGTAGGTCGTCGATCGGCCGCGAACAGCCCGGACGGCCAGGCCGCTCGGCTCCGTTCCGGCCGACCGGTTTTAGCAAAGGCCGCCGGACCGGGTCAACCCGCCGGATTCACCCGACGCCCCGGCGGGCGATGGATTCAGCAATGCTGACTCAGGTAACCCTCGACGAGCATCCGCAGCCCGCCGTCGACCTCCAGTCCCATCGCCTTGCCCCGGGCGATGGCCTCCTCGGGCTTCCAGCCGTGGGCGCGGGCCTGCTGGATCAGGGCCAGGGCCATCGCGCGGCCCCCCTTGCGGCAGTGGACCAGCACCTTGCCCGTCCCGCCGGCCAGCCGGTCGACGAAGTCGCAGACCGATGTCACCCCCGGCTCCGACAGCGGCGCCCCACCGACGCCGTAATGGAGGTACTCCATCCCCTCGCCCCGGACTTTCTCCCCCTCCTCGACCGGACCCAGCGGCTGCTCGGGCTCACCTGGATTCCGCAGATTCACCACCCCCACATAACCTTCGCGCTTCAGCCGCGCCAGGTCGTCCTCCGTCGGCTGGTCGCCCAGCGTGATGTTCCCGGTGATTGGACGTTCAAAGTGCATGGCGTTCCCCTCCCACAACGGACACTCCCTCTCGGGATCGCTCCTGGCCGCGGGCCGAGAGCCTGGTAAAGGAATCGATTCCGAAGCACAGACAGCAGAGAGCGAGTGAATGCAAGTGAATACTCCGCATGCCGTTATGCGGCTTCGCTCTCGGCTCTCCGCTCCATTTCGACGATTCTTTCACATCCTCCGAGGTTACACCGCAACCTCCAGGCCGCCAAGCCATCGGCCGACCGCACCTGGCAATCGCTCGCGGCGCGGCCCCAGGCAGCGACACACAGCCACACATTCTTCTGAAATCCTTACCCTTGACAAAAACCGGCCGGCGCCCACAATACCTACCGCTCGGTAGAGGCGGGAAATCCACATCTCTCGGCCCGTGATAGGCGAATAACCCATGACCCTGGCGACGGACAATCGGGAAATGAGCCCGGTGGCGCGGCACATCGCGCGGTCGGCCGCCAGGCTATTCGCCGAACGGGGTTACGACGCGACGTCCGTGCGGGAGATCGTCGAGGCGGCCGGGGTGGCCAAGCCGACGCTGTACTACTATTTCCGCAGCAAGGAGGGCCTGGCGCAGGCCCTGATGACGGTCCCGCTAGCGGGCCTGGTGGCGGCGCTGCGCCAGTTCGTGACGACCGAGGACAACGCGATCCACTGCATGCAGCGGGTGCTGGAGGCGCATTACGCGTTCTGCCGGGAGGACCCGGACCGGGCTCGGTTCATCTACGGGCTGATCTTCGGCCCGCTGCGCTCCCAGGTCGCCGAGGATCTCGAGCCGCTCAAGGCGGAACTCCTGGGCTGGACCGAGGCGGCGGTTCGCCGGCTGGCGGAGGCCGGGCTAGTAGCGCGCGAGCGGCTGGAGGGGTGCTCCGCTGTCCTGCGCGGCCTGATCGTGATCTCGACCCTCGACTTCCTGTACGGGGACCGTGCCCTGGGCCGGGACCTGGCCGTCCGACAGGTGGACGAGGTGCTGAGCGGTTTCGGTTTCGGCAATGGACGGGCCCGCGAGGGCCTGGAAGGGAACAAATGAATCCCAGCAGATGGCGGATCGGCGGCGGGCTGGCAGTGGCGGCCGCCCTGGCGGTTGGACTCTCCGGGTGCGGCGGCTCGACGGCCGCCGGGCCTGAGACCACCACCCATGCTGGCGCCGGCATGGGTGCCGGCGCCAGCGCCGACGCGGCGGCGAAGCCCGTCCCCGTCACGGTGGCGCCGCTCGAGCACCGGACGATCGAGCGGACCGTCGACGTTATCGGCTCCCTGCGCGGCTGGGAGCAGGTGACCGTCGGCTCGAAGCGCGCCGGCCGGGTGGTCAAGGTCCATCACGATATGGGCGATCACGTCGCGCCCGGCGAGCCGCTGATCGAACTCGACCCGATCGACGCCCAGCTCGAGCGGGATGAGGCCGACTCGCGCTACCTCGGCGCCCTGGTCAAGCTGGGTGTCACCCGCAAGCAGGCGGAGGACTCGGTCAAGACCTACGGGATCACCGAGACCCTGCTCAACAGCCGGCCGACCGACGAGGCGATCGCCCGCTCTCCGGCGGTCGTCGAGAAGCGGGTCGCGCGGGAGAAGGCCCAGCAGAACCTGGCGCGGCAGCGGACACTCACCCAGCGCGGCGCCGGCACCGCGCAGGAGCTGGAGAACTCTGAAAACGACTACCGCGCGGCCTCGGCCGCCTACGACAATGCCGTGGTCACCGCGCGGACGATCATCGCCGATGCCTACGCCGCCCGCGTGGCGCTCCGCAAGGCCGAGCAGTCGCTGAAGGACCTGACGATCCGGGCTCCCGACCTGCGCAACCTGCCGCCGTCGGCCTCCGGCTCGGCCCGGCTCAAGTACGGCATCACGAGGCGCGACGTCTCCGAGGGCCAGATGCTCAAGGACGGCGAGGCGGTCGCCGAGCTCGTCATCGAGGACCCACTGCGGCTCTGGACCCAGGTCCCCGAGATCAACGCCGACTCCGTCCACGTGGGTCAGGATGTCCGCGTCACCACCCGCGCTCACCCGGAGATGACCTTCGACGGCCGCGTGGCCCGGATCAGCCCGTCGGTCGATCCCACCAGCCGGACCTTCCAGGTCGAGACCATCGTCCCCAACAAGCGGGGTTTGCTGCGACCCGGCGGCCTCGCGCGGGCCTCGATCATCATCGACAGTCACTCGCAGGCCGTCGTCGTCCCGGCCGAGGCCCTCGTCCGATATGCCGGCGTGAACAAGATCTTCCTGATCGAGACCGGCAAGGCGAAGGCCGTCGGCAACCTCAAGACCGGCGTCGAGGGCCTCGGCTGGATCGAGATCGTCGGCGCCAGGCTCCCCGAGTCCGCCATGGTCGTCACCACCGGCCAGACCCACCTCGCCGATGGCACGGCTGTCATCGTGCGGAAGCCCGCGGAGAAATAGTGGCTCGCTCGGAGTGGCGAGTGGCGAGTGGCGAGTGGCGAGTGGCGAGTGGCAAGTCGAAGACAGGCCTTCCTTGCCCGCGCCGTCACTGCGGTATCTCGACGGCTCCCGAGTGCCGGACGCGAAGGGCGGCTCGTGATGTTGTCGGGTCGAGTTGTCTTGACTCGCCACTCGCCACTCGCCACTCCGAGCGAGCCAGTTGTCACTTGCCACTTGCCACTCTTCCAGGCACCCAAACCCAAGACCAAATCCATGACCATATCCGACATCTGCATCAAGCGCCCGGTCTTTACCTGGGTGCTCGTGGCCATCCCGGTCGTGCTGGGTCTCGTCTCCTACGGCGAGCTGGGCGTCGACCTGTTTCCCGACGTGGATTTCCCCGTGTGCACGGTCACGACCGTGTTGCAGGGCGCTAGCGTCGAGGAGATGGAGGCCACCGTCACCAAGCCGATCGAGGACATCGTCAACACGGTCTCGGGGATCGACGAGCTGCGCTCGGTGACGACCGAAGGGGTCTCGATCGTGACCGTGCAGTTCCTCCTGTCAAAGAACGGCGACGTGGGGATGGAGGAGGTCCGCGACAAGATCAACACGATCCTCTCGGACCTGCCCGACGGCACGGATCCGCCGATCGTCGACAAGTTCGACACCGGCTCGATCCCCGTGATGACCGTCGCGGTCTCGGGCCGTCGCGACCTGCGCGAGGTAACCGAGCTGGCGCGCCGGCAGATCAAGGAGCGGCTCGAGACGGTCAACGGCGTCGGCTCGATCAACCTGGTCGGCGGCCGGAGCCGCGCGATGAACGTGGTGCTCGACGTCGATCGCATGGCCGGCTACAACCTCTCGGTCGAGGAGGTCCGCCAGGCGCTGATCCGCCAGAACCTCGAGGTCCCCGGCGGCCGGATGGACCAGGGCCCGCGCGAGTTCGTGCTCCGCACCCTCGGCCGGCTCCAGACCGAGCGGCAGTTCAACGACCTGATCGTCTCCAATCGCAACGGCTATCCGATCCGGATTCGTGACGTCGGCCGCGCCGAGGACTCCTACGAGGAACCCCGCACCCAGGCCCGGCTCGACGGCGTGAATGCGGTCAGCCTGGTGATCCAGAAGCAGTCCGGCGTCAACACCGTCAAGGTCGTGGACGACGTCAAGGCGAAGCTCGAACAGGTCCGCGCCGGCCTGCCGCCCGACATCGCCACCGAGGTCATCCGCGACCAGTCGCGGTTCATCAAGAAGTCGATCGAGGAGGTGAAGTTCCACCTGCTGCTGGCCGCCGCGCTCGTCTCGGCGACGATCCTGCTTTTCATCCGCGACTGGCGCACCACCCTGATCGCCACCCTGGCCATCCCCACCTCGATCGTGCCGACGTTTTTGTTCATGAAGTACATGGGCTTCACGCTCAACAATATCACGATGCTCGGATTGATCCTGGCGATCGGCATCGTGATCGACGACGCGGTCGTCGTGCACGAAAACATCTTCCGCCACATGGAAGAGGACGGGATGGACGGCATGGCCGCGGCGCGGCTGGGCACGCGCGAGATCGCGCTGGCCGTGCTGGCGACCAGCCTGTCGCTCGTGGTCATCTTCGTGCCGATCGCGTTCATGGGCGGGATCGTCGGCCGGTTCTTCTCCAGCTTCGGGCTGACCGTCGCCTTTGCCGTGATGATGAGCCTGTTCGTCTCGTTCACCCTCACCCCCATGCTGTGCAGCCGGTTCCTCAAGCTCGACCCGCACGGAAGCTCGGGCCACGGATCATCACGGGCCGCGTCGAAGTCAGGGCTGGTCTACCGGCTGATCGACGGCAGCTACGGCCTGGTCCTGCGGACCGCGATGCGGCACAAGGTGCTGGTGGTCCTGCTAACCTTCGGCGTGATCGTCGCCACCGTTCCGATCGGGCGCGTGATGGGGGTCTCGCTGATCCCTCGCGACGACCAGAGCGAGTACGAGGTCTCGGTCATGACGCCCGAGGGCTACAGCCTCGAGCGAACCAGCCGCCTGATGTCCGAGCTGGAGGCGCGGATCTGGAAGCTCCCCGGCACCATGCACGTCTTCACCACGATCGGCCAGACCGAGGGAGGCCGCGTCGTCAAGGGCGAGGGGGACGTCACCCGCGCGACGATCTACGTGCGGATCACCGACCTGGAGGAACGCGAGCCGTCGCACCATGTCCGCGGCTGGTGGGACATCCCCGGCCACGTCCGCAGCTACCTGGCCGGCCCGCGGGTCAAGCAGTTCGCCGTCCAGCAGGAGGCGCGGGCATTCCTGGAGGACTACCCGGACCTGCGGGCCAGCGTCAATGATGTCTCACCCTTCCAGGGCGGCCGTCGGCCGCAGACGTTCCAGGTCAGCCTCTCCGGCCCCGATCTCGACCAGCTCTCCAAATACGGCGACCGCCTGATCGCCGAGCTGAAGCGCGAGCCCGGTCTGGTCGACCTGGACACCACGCTCTCGCTGCGCAAGCCCGAGATCCAGGTCGTGGTCGACCGCGAGGCGGCCAGCGACCAGGGCGTGCCGGTCGGCACGATCGCCGACACGCTGCGCGTCCTCGTCGGCGGTCTGCCAGTCTCAAAATTCCGGGACGGCGACGAGCGCTATGATGTCTGGCTCCGCGCCAGCGCCGGCGACCGCGGCACCAGCCACGACCTCGACAGCATCGTCTTCCCGTCGCCGACGGCCGGGCTTGTCCGGTTGAGCAACCTCGCCCGTCTGATCGAGGAACGCGGCCCGACCGAGATCGAGCGGCTCGGTCGCGAGCGGATCGTCACCGTGGTCGGCAACCCCGAGGGCATCGCGCTGGGCGACGCCGTGAACCGGGCCGAGCGCATCCTCAAGGAAATGCAGCTCCCGCCCCAGTACTCGTACTCGTTCACCGGCCAGGCCAAGACGCTGGGCGAGACCGGGTATTACTTCCTGATCGCGTTCGGCCTATCGATCACGTTCATGTACCTGATCCTCGCCGCGCAGTTCGAGAGCTGGCTCCAGCCGATCGCCATCCTGATGGCGCTGCCGGTCACCGTGCCCTTCGGCATGCTGTCGCTGGTGCTTTTCCACACGCCGATGGACCTCTATGCGATGTTCGGCCTGTTCATGCTGGTCGGGATCGTCAAGAAGAACGGCATCCTTCAGGTGGACGCGACGAACCAGCTTCGCGCCCGGGGGCTCGCGCGGCGTGAGGCGATCCTCGAGGCCAACCACACGCGGCTCAGGCCGATCCTGATGACCACGGTGATGCTCGTCGCGGCCATGGTGCCGATCGCCATGGGCCAGGGCCCCGGCGCCGGCGCGCGGGCCAGCATGGCCAAGGTCATCATCGGCGGCCAGATGCTCTCACTCGTCCTGGCCCTGCTGGTGACCCCGGTGTTTTACGAGATCCTCGACATGGTCAAGAACCTGGCCCGACAGCTGGGCATTCGCTTCTCCGTCGAGCCGCGGCACGGCCAGAATCAGGGCCAGAGCCACAACACCGGCCCTCATCGCCCGCAGCGACTGCCGGGCTTCGACGACCCGAGCAGCGACGAGACCAGGACCGCGGGGTGGTTGGCGTGAGGCAGCGTGAAAGTAGGTCAGGCTCTCAGCCTGACGGGGCTAAAGCCTCCGGCTGAGAGCCTGACCTACTTGACCCATCGAAGGCCGGCGCATGGAATACGGCGAATTCACCCTCGACTACCTGATGTCCCATTTCGACATCTCGGTCGTCCAGGCCCCCCTGTTCGACGCGGTCCAGTCCGTCGAGCCGGGTCCCTGGCTGCGAGACGCTCTCCAGAAGGCTCGGTCGATCGCGTTTTACAGCGAGAAGTCGCGGAGCGAGTTCATCGTCGCGCCCGTGCTCCTGACATGCCAGGAGATGCTCCGCTCAGAATGCTGCGTCTACTCGGGGATTCGTCTGGACGTCGACCCCGAGCGCGGGCTCAAGGGGGAGTGCGACTTCATCGTCGCGAAGAACCCCCCGACGCCGGCCCTCCGCGCGCCGTTGCTCATCGTGGTCGAGGCGAGGAAGAACGACGTCGAGGAGGGCCTGGGCCAGTGCACGGCCCAGATGATCGCTACGGCGATGTTCAATCAGTCGCACGAAAAGGCGCCGAGCCGGCTCTACGGCTGCGTGACGACGGGCGAGACCTGGCAGTTCCTGCGGCTCCAGAGCCGGGAGCTCGTCATCGACTCGGATCGATACTACATCTCCGAGATCGAAACGATTCTCGGCGTGCTCATGACGATCATGGGCGAGCCGACCGCCGCGGCCGTCACCGCCGCCGCGTCTCGGCCGTGATGTTGCCCGGGTCCTTGCGCACGACCGGGCGGCCGCTGGACGCGCCCGGGCGGCGGTGCTGCGCGACGATCGTTGCGAACCGCTGCCGGGTCGCCGCGTCGATCCCCGGGTTACGGGTCACCACGTCGGTCGCCCAGTTGGGGAACGACAGCACCAGCCGGCTCATCAGCGAGATGAAGAACCCAGCCTCCTTCACCTGTTCCTCGAGGATCCGCTCCACCACCGGCCGGACCGTGCGGGCGATCGTCTTCCATCCCTTCGAATCCACCTTCACGTAGATATCAACGTTGTGCTGAACGAACGGGGCCTTGGTGCGATCGCGGTAATAGGCCGAGTTCACCACCACGACGATCCGGGCCTCGACCCGGGCATTGCCGTGCGGGCTGATGTAGTTGAAATGCGCCAGCAACACGTGCAGCCGGGGTGAGCGGAGCACGAATTCCCAGGTCGCCGTCGAGCCCGATCCGTCGTCCCCCTCGTAGCGGTTCGCCGTGACCTTCCGCAAGCGGACTGGCGTGTCGCTCAGGTCCTTCCACAGCGCCACGGTCATCGCGGGCTCGTTCAGCAGGCTCAGGTACAGGTCCGGCGGGCAGGCGAACGTGTCGGGCTCACCCTCGCGGTGAAAGGTATGGTCGCGGATCACCTCGATCACCGAGTCTCGCCACTCCGGCGCGAGCTGCTCGATCGGCACCACCTGCGCCGGGTCGATCCGCCGCGACCCGATTCCCGCCCCAGCCAGTGGCGACAGCGTGGCCGACATGATCCCTATAATCGCTACAGCGCCCCCGACCAGCATGGCTCGGCGGACCAGCATCCTGCTCATGGAAGACTCCGTCGCTCAGAGGCCGAATTCCTCGCGCGGGGATCCTGGGGCTCCGCTCCCGACCCGCCGCACGCCCGCCATTCGTCTCACTTCTGAGATCGGATTCTCACGCAGGTTTCCTGACAACCTGCCCGACCCGCACCCGGCCTGCCAAGACCGGTCGGATTCACTCAAGTTCGCCGCGATCGCGATGGAAACGATGCGAGCCTCGGCGGGGGGTGACCAACCCGCGGCGATCGCGCTCTCACGCTCATTCCCACTGCCGGGCGTGGGCGTAGAAATCGAGCATCTGGCCGAGGATCCGCTTCTTTTCGTTGAGTGCCACGAACAGGACCAGCGAGATACCCAGGCCCAGCATGATCGCCCACTTGGCCATCGCATGATCGACGCTCATGCGTCCCATCTCGTAGACCACGTCCAGGACGAACGTCGCCAGCCCCAGCCAGAGGAACGTCTGGAGCCGCAGCCCGATTCCGATGAAGACGCCCATCAGCGAAGCAAGCAGCAGGATCAGCCACGCGGTGAAGCTCGCGAATTGCCAGATCGGAAATGCCAGTGCGACGTAGATCACCATCAGCCCGACGGACCGGATCGCGTTGACCGCGGCGCGACCCAGCTCGCGATTGACCTCGGCGAACAAAATGGCCGAGAGCCCCACCGGTACGAGATAAAGCTGGGGATATTCGACCAGCCGCCAGCCGATGAGGCTCCAGAGCAACCAGAGAGCCGAGTTGGCGAAGACCGCCGCCGTGTATCCCAGCGATTTCCATCGCAGTCGCTCGCAGGAAGTGGCGTAGAACGCCGCCGCGGCCGCCAGGTAGAACAGCGTCATCTCGTCACGCACCCCGGCGCGGAAGAGCGGCAACAAGGGGAGGATCGGCAGCACCAGCGCCGTGTACCGCGTCGGTCGCGTGTAATAGCCGCCTCGATCCAGCCGATCGAGCACCTCCGCCGCCGCCATGTCGAGATAGGCCAGCAGGGTCAACACCGCCGCATCCACCGCGCTCGACGTCGCGTATGCCAGGCGGAACTCCAGATACGCCCCGACCATCAACGCCTGGGCCAGGTACACGGGCAACTCCGACTGCCATCGCGACGCCATCGCCACGTGCAGGATCGCCGAGCCGAGCATGATCCCCAGCCCGGCGATTGCGACCCAGGGCTGTGAGACGCCGTCGCTCAGGCCCATCCCCAGCACCGCGCTCGAGGCCAGCAGTCCCGCCGCCGAGGCGAATCCCTCGAGCACCCGGGCGAACCGCAGGCCGAGATTCGCGGCCGGAGACGCCTCCGGCAGCACTGGGCTCTTTCTCGGCCAGCCGCCGCCGCGCAGGGGGCCGACCATGCCCCGCAGGAGGAATGCCGCGATCAGGCTCCCTGACGCGGCCAGGACCGCCTGCTGATCGGCCGCCGTCAGGCCGAGGCGACGCGCCAGCCAGGCTCCGAGGATCGACCACGCGGCGGCCCAGGTGACGCTCGCCAGCCCGGCGGCCGGCGCCCAGCCGCTCATGAGGGCCGCCATCGCGATCGCCATCGACGACAGGAAGACGGTCGTCACCGTCGTGCCCGAGACGATCCCGCCCGTGAACACGATCGCCAGGATCGCCAGCAGTCCCGCCTGCATCGCCAGCGCCTGCCGCGCCACCGCCGGCCGCCGTTCGCCCACCCAGGCCGGCTCCCCGCCGCCTTCCAGCATGGCGAACCGGCGTGCCAGGTGGATCGCCGTCAGCGCGGCGATCGCCGTGGCGATCGGGTAATAATCGGCGGTCGGCGGCAGATATCGGCGCAGCGGCGAATGGACAACGCCCAGCCACCAAAGTATCAGCACCACGATGACGTGCAGGCCGGACGGCAGGGCCACCGGATCGCTCGCGATCCACCCCCGAGGATTGCTGCCCGCGAGCACCAGGTAGACCGCGGCCAGGCCGAGGGTCGCCGTCGCCATCCACCAGTCCAGCGGGCGGGCACCCGTCATCCACACCCCCGAAATCCCGAAAGACGCCGCCATCCCCCACACCACAAGCGCGCACACCAACGCCGACGAAAGGCCGAACAACCCGATCGACCAGTTCCGCACGACGCCGAGATAGCCGGCCTCGCCGATCCCCAGCCGTTCGCGGATCGCCGGCTCGTGCACCCGAAGCGACGATTCCACCACGCAGAGCCCCAGCCCCATCGACATCCCCACCAGCCCGATCGCCGGGAGCGACACGAGCGTCGGCGACAGCGCCGACACCGACCCGTACAGCAGGAGGGCCAGGCTGAGATGCAACCACTCCGCCCACGGATAGGCCCGGGCCATCAACAGCACCAGCATCGACATCGCCAGCGGCAGCCAGGCATACGCGTTCCACGCCACGCCCTGGTCCACGCTCAGCGAGACCCGCATGGCCGCGACGAGGAACCCGACGGCCATCGACGAATGGAAGAATGGGAACTCATGGGCCAGCGGCCTCAGGCCCAGCCGGCGAACGATCGGCTCCCGATATCGCTGCACCAGCACGCCGATCGCCCAGAGCCAGAACGCCCAGGCCATCATGCATGCCAACTGCCGGCCCGGGACCATACCGGCCAGCCATCGCAGTTGGATCGAGGCGCCCAGGCAAAAGACCGCCCCATAGATCCACTCGACGCGCGGCAGGCCCTTCACCGCCAGGAGGAAGACCGGAGCCGCAACCGCCAGCGTGACCGCCCGGTGGTCCGACAGCACCGCGCCCAGGATCGCCAGACCGATCGCCACCATCGTGAGCGCACCCGATTGCATCGCCAGCGCTCGCCTCATCTCCCCGGCGCCGGCATCTCGACGTCCGAGCGACAATGCGCCCAGCGCGGCGATCGCCGTGGCGATCGGGTAATAATCGACGGCCGGCGGCAAGACGCGGAAAAGCGGCGACGACGGCACGGCCAGCCACCCCAGGCCCAGCAGGGCGATCGCGTGCAGACCGCAGAGCCTCCCGGTCGGCCGGATCACGATCCAGTCGCGAGGGTCCCTGGCGGCCACGACCACATACCCGGCCGCGAGTCCCAGCGTCGCCATCGCCATCCACCAGTCCACCGCCCGGGCGCCCAGGCCCGGGAATTCCCGGACTCCATACGCGGCCCCCATCCCCGACATCAGGACCGCGATCCCAGGGATCGACGCCAGGGTGAATAGCCCGGCCGTCCAGCCTCGCACGACGCCCAGATAGTCCGCCTCGCCGATCCCCAGCCGTTTGCAAATCGCCCGCTCGTTCGCCCGGATGGCATGCTCCACCAGCCGGAGGATCAGCCCCATCGACATCCCCGCCAGCGCGATCGCCGGGAGTGACACCAGCCGTGGCGACAGGGCCGACGCGTATGCGTAAACGAGAAAGGCCAGGCTCAGGTGCATCCATTCCGCCCGCGGATAGGCCCACAGCATCAGAAGCACCAGTAGCGACAGCGCCAACGGCAGCCAGAGGTACGCATTCCACGCCACGCCCTGGTCCAGACTCAGCATGACCCGCAGCCCCACCGCGATCAGGCCGAGCCCCATCGACGAGTGGAACATCGGATACTCGTAGGCCAGCGGCCGCAGCCCCAGCCGATCGCACAGCCGCTCCTGAAAACGATGCACCACCACGCCGATCGCCCACAGTCCGAACGCCCCGGCCATCACCGGCGCCAGCAGCCCGGCCGGAGCCATTCCTGCCAGCCATCGGAAGTAGACCGACGCACCCGCACAGGCCACCGCCGGATAGAGCCACTCGACCCGCGGCAGGCCCTTGACCGTCAGCAGGAAGGCGGCCGCCGCCATCGCCAGCACGACGGCCGAGCGGTCCGACAGCACGATCCCGAGCATCGTCAAGGCGACAGCGAGATGATAGAGCCGCGTCGCATACGATCGAGCCCTCCCCCCGGCGACCCGCTCGCAGGCGAATCCCACCATCCACCACACGATCGCCTGGACGACCCCGGCCAGCCCGAGCACGAAGGCCATCCTCGGGTCGTTCCGGCCGACACTGAACAGCACCAGATAGGTCGCGATTACCAGGTGCAGGACCGCCGGGTACGTCAATTCGGTCCGACGCCAGGTCACCGAGAGCAGGATCGTGGCGCAGGCGTTCAGGGCCAGTGCGAGCACGCCGAATCCATACGCCTCCCGGGCCAGGTAGCGCGACGAGATCGACAGCGAAAGGACGACGAGGGTCAACCCGAGGCACCAGTGGAAGCAAGGCGCCACGTAGAACGCCGAGACCCCCCGACGCCGCGCCAGCACACCCGCCAGCCAGAGCCCCAGCGCCAGCACGCCGGCCGAAACGGCCATCCACCCGGCGCGCAATCCGTCCTGGCCGAACCCCATCGACCAGTCGGACAGCACGAGCCCGCCCGCCACGAGCTGGGCGATCGCCAGGTAGACGAGGTCGACCCGCCGCAGTCGCCGCGTCGTCCCCAGCAAGGCGGGGGCGCCCAGCAGCCAGACGACACCCGGCAACCCCGAGCGGCCCAGGTCGGCCGCCGCCAGCAGGTCGGCGATGAGGATCAGCCCGATCACGAACCAGGGAAGCGTGATCGCAAAGATGACGCCCAGCCGAAGACGCGTCGAGCCCTCGATCTCGGTGGCCTCGCCCAGGGTGCGGCCCAGGGGCTTCGCCCACTGGAGAAGCCATGTCACCGCCAGCAGGACCAGACCATCCCCGGCGAGCAGGATCCCATAAATGCTCGGTCGCAGCGGCAGGCCGCCGGTGACCAGGGAAAGACCACAGACCGTGAACTCGACGAAGCACAGCAGCACCATCGCGGCGAGTGGGATGCGCGGGCGTTCGCGTGCCCCGAGGAAGGCGAGGACGCCGGCCATCGGGAAGACCGTCGCGGCGGCCGGCGAATGCGCGCCCTCGACCGCGATGGAAACCGTCGCGACCAGAAAGGCCAGTGGCGTGAGCGCCCGGGTGGCGTGGGTCCACGGGACCACGTAACGCTCATCGGCCTCAAGGTGACGCAGGAGCTGACCCGCGATCAGGCAGATCCACGCCAGCCCGACGGCCATCAGCGCCTGGTCGGCCGGTGTGACGCCCGCGATCAGCGTCGAGCCGAAATAGGATGCACCGCCGATCGCGACGATCGCCGCATAGGTCAGCACCGGCACGGCGAACAGCCAGACCGCCATCGTGAACAGGACGGCATAACCCGAGAGCACGATGGCCGCCGCCTTCGGCTCCTGGCCGCTCCAGAGGCAGGCCGCCACGGCGATCGGCAGGCCGAT
>JAKAUH010000402.1 GCA_021818605.1 Planctomycetota bacterium | reverse complement strand
GAGGTCCAAGATGGTCGGGAGCGACGCCGCGGAGATCTGGGCCGAGACCCGGCCATCGAGGCCGGCCTGAACGGCCGTCGCGGAATCCGCCAGCCACTCGCTTCGCGCCAGGAACACGTCGAGCAGGACGTTGATGTCGAGAAGAACTCCCTTCATCGAGACTTCTCCGCTCGGTGTTCCTCGAACCACCGACGGACCGTCTCATCATCCGGTGGCGGCGACGCTCCGGCTCCCATCCCGATCCATTCCTGCACCGACCGGCCGGTTCGGGCCGGAGAAGGTCCGGAGCTGGTCTTCAGGGTCTCCAGGATTCGCCGCACCAGGACGATCTTCGACTCGGGCGGCCATCCCTTGACGTGCTCGACGACTTCCGCGAGCTGGTTCGTTTCGACCGGATTCATCGGTCGGCCTCCTGGCGAGCCGGGCGTATAAGGGTTGCCGCGATCCGCGGGCCCATCGGCATCCCGACCCATCGTATCAGTCAGAGTCTGTGTGAGAATCGCCCGTCGATCGAAACGATCGCGGCTCGGACGGCTCCTGCCGACCTTGATTTCGGGGATCGGAATTTCCTTTGTCCGCAGATGACGCAGATGAGCGCAGATGGGCAAGACGCGAATTGTCGGCTGAACCAACTCGTCGTCGCCTGCATGTTATCCATCTTTCATCTACGTCCATCTGCGTCATCTGCGGACGACTCTTCCTCCGATCGGAGTCATGAGACGGGACGGCGGTCTCGGCCCTGGTCGCCTCGTCGGACCGGTTCGGGCTGTACAGGGGCCGAGAGGGGAGTGGCTTTCGACTCGCCGGTGAACATCTCACACACCTTCTCAGTGTGATCGGACGCCTCCGATGGCAGCAAGCGATGTCCATTGAATCGGTGTCCTGGCGGGTGTCGGTGTCGCTTTGCCTTCTCCCCATCCCAGCCGGACGCGGATCAGCCCGCAATCGGTCCGGTCGGATCCGTCCAGCCCGACCCGCGATCCCGCCCGCCCCGATCCCGGCCCGACAGGACAATTGGCCCGCGGGCCCCCGTCGCATTCGGGACGGGTACTCCCTGCCCTGAAGCGGCCAATTTGCTGGCCGGGAGTTCCTACAATCGCCACAACCCGCCCGGAAATTTTGGAAAAATTTCGAAAAGTCGGGAATAAAAAGCGACCGAGCGGCGTCTATATAAGTGGTCGGTTCGTCCGTTTTTGGCAATTCGGTCGTCGGTAAAAAGCTGTCCCGCCCAGGATGGCGGTGCATCCACGATGGTGCGCGAGGCGAGCCGCGTGAAGGCGCGGCCCACCTCGCGGCATTCATCGGGGGCAGGCGAAATGAGGTTGCCTGTTTCACTAGCGCCTTGTTGCTTGCAACAAGGTCAAGATGAGTGCATTCGGTTCCGGGCGGGATATTTGAGGGCTCGAACCACCTGAAATCGCGCGAACGAACCCAATCTTCATATTTTCTTCATACTCGTTCGACGGTTCTCGGCTCCGAAACGGTGTCCCGGGGGTGGATTTCGGCAAAACGAACCCAATTTCTGCCCGCGGGGCAGGCGCGGTTGGATTCGTTTGTTCACCAGGCGGTCGGCGATCGCGTTGCGCGCCGAGGAGAACGGCCTGCTCCCGACAGCTTGTGTCGTGTCCGGCAAGGGCCTGCGGCCTTTCTCGGGGCCGGGGCAGTTTGGGCCCGACGCGGGTTGCGATTGGCAGGCGGATCGCCCGGGCGAATAATGGACGGACCGGAATTCTCGTCCACTATCCCTGAATGGAACCATCCATGGCCAAGTTCCAGCTCGCCAGCCCGTTCCCGCCGGCCGGGGATCAGCCGAAGGCGATCGAGTCCCTGGTGGACGGGCTGCGCCGCGGGAAGTCCCACCAGACCCTGATGGGCGTGACCGGGTCGGGCAAGACCTTCACGATGGCCAACGTGATCGCCCAGTACGGCCGACCGGCGCTCGTCATGTCGCACAACAAGACATTGGCCGCCCAGCTCTATGCCGAGTTCAAGGACTTCTTCCCCCAGAACGCCGTCCGGTACTTCGTCAGCTACTACGACTACTACCAGCCCGAGGCCTACATCCCCCAGCGCGACATCTACATCGAGAAGGACGCCGCGATCAACGACGAGATCGAACGCCTTCGGCTGGCGTGCACCAGCGCACTGGTCAGCCGCGACGATGTGGTGGTGGTCGCCAGCGTCTCGTGCATCTACGGGTTGGGCTCGCCCGAGGACTACCGCAAGATGATGGTCCGGCTGCGGCCGGGGGATGTCGTCGATCGCGATGAACTGCTGCTCAAGTTCGTGGACATCCAGTACGACCGCAACGATGTCTCGTTCGAGCGGGGCAAGTTCCGGGTGCGCGGGGACGTCATCGAGCTCTGGCCGGCCTACGAGGAGATCGCCTACCGGATCGAGCTGTTCGGCGACGAGGTCGAGCGGCTGGCGACGATCGACCCGCTGACAGGCGGCGTCATCGAGACCCACCAGGACATGTACGTCTACCCCGCCAAGCACTTCGTCCTGCCCGAGGAACGCATCAAGGGCGCCGTCGAGAACATCAACGAGGAGCTGGAGATGCGGCTCCAGCAGCTCAAGGAGCAGGGGAAGCTGCTGGAGGCCCAGCGCCTGGGTGCGCGGACCCGCTACGACATGGAGATGCTGCTGGAGGTCGGCTATTGCTCGGGGATCGAGAACTACTCGCGGCACCTCTCGGGCCGCAAGCCGGGCGAGACGCCGAACACGCTGCTCGACTTCTTCCCCGAGGACAGCCTGATCCTCCTGGACGAGTCGCACGTGACGATCCCGCAGATCCGCGGGATGTTCGCGGGCGACTTCAGCCGCAAGAGCACGCTGGTCGAGCACGGCTTCCGGCTGCCGAGCGCGCTGGACAACCGGCCGCTCCGGTTCGACGAGTGGGAGAAGAAGTTCGAGCGGCGGATCTTTGTCTCGGCCACGCCGGGCGATTACGAGGTCGCGATGTCCGGCGGCGAGGTCGTCGAGCAGGTGATCCGGCCGACGGGCCTGGTCGACCCGATTGTGCGGGTCGAGCCGGCCCGGGGCCAGGTGCCGGCCTTGCTGGGCGAGGTGAAGGCACGGGCCGCGCGGGGCGAGCGGGTGCTGATCACGACGCTCACCAAGCGGCTGGCCGAGGACCTGTCGCGGTATCTCAAGGAACAGGGGCTGCGGTGCAAGTGGCTGCACTCGGAGCTCGACGCCTTCGAGCGGGTGACAATCCTCCGCGAGCTGCGCGAGGGGGCGTTCGACACCCTGGTCGGCGTCAACCTGCTGCGCGAGGGGCTCGACCTGCCCGAGGTGTCGATGGTCTGCATCCTCGACGCCGACAAGGAGGGTTTCCTGCGGAGCGAGACCTCGCTGATCCAGACGATCGGCCGCTCGGCCCGGCACGTCAATGCCGAGGTGGTGCTGTACGCGGATAAGATCACGCCGTCGATGCAGCGTGCCATGGACGAGACGAAGCGGCGGCGGGAGAAGCAGCTCGAGTACAACCGCGAGCACGGGATCACGCCCGAGACGATCGTCAAGGCGATCCGGCGCGGGATCGAGGAGGAGATCCAGGCAAAGTCGATCGTGAGGAAGGTGGCGGGCCGCGACGAGGCGACGGACGCGTCGGAAGAATACCTGGCCGCGCTCGAGGCCGAGATGCTCGAGGCGGCCGAGAAACTGGAATTCGAACGGGCCGCGGCGCTGCGGGACAAGATCGTCGAGCTGCGCTCGGCCGCCGGAGATGGCCCGAAGCGGCCGGCGCCGTCGCCCCAGGTCGAAGGGGCACGCGGCCGGGCCAGGGCCCGCGGCAAGGCGCGGGCGTCACGGCAGAAGTGAGAGACCCTGGGGACTCTATTCGAAGGTGCCCGGCCGATGATTCGAAGATGCCCGCGCGCAACAGCGGGCATCTTCGAAGGCAGTGGGCATCTTCGAAGGTTTCCGGGGGTCAAGTCGACAGCGGCCGACCGAGCCGGGCCGCGGGAATCCGACGCGATTCGTCCATCCCCGGCGGACCGGACCGCTGACCAGGGAACGGACTTCGAGGCGAAGTAGGGTCTAGGGAATACCCGCTGCTGGCGAGTATCATGATCGAGCGGAAGTGTGGTCAGCCGATCGATTCATCGATCGATCGATCGATCGATTAGCCAGTGGCTCGCGAGCCGGCGAGGCCGGTACGGCAGAACGGTTGCCGGGTCTCATCTCATCCCGATCTTATCGCCGCTCGCCGAGGCCCCGGTCCCTTCAGAACTGGAGACTTTCATGATCAGGCGGTTGCGGTGGTCGGACGTTCGGGTTGGGATGCTGGTGGCGGCGTCCGCGCTGGGCGCGGCGGCCGGGGGCGGGTGTGGCGACAGCGGCTTCGTGGAACCGCCGCCAGCCGACGTGTCGGAGTCGACCAGCGCCGGGGCCGGGGCGAAGGCCGCGCCCGTCGATCTTACGAAGCCGACGGCCGAGGCGTACAGTATCGGCGGCACGATCCGAAGTATCGAGATGGTCTCTGTCCCCGCGCTAAGCATCGAGGACGACGTGGCCGAGAAGGCGGCGGCGCGGACGCAGGCGGGGCTCGACCACGCGAGGATCCGTATCCTGCCGGATGAGGATCCCGAGCCGAAGCTCCCGGCGTCCGCCGGCTCCGGTCCGGCGCCGAAGAGCAAATCGCAGGCCCAGCTCGTGCGTGAGGCCGTGGCTCGCAAGCCCCAGGCCCTGATCGTCGAATCCCAGAACTCGGCCGACGCCGAGCTGGCCAGCGCCGTCCAGGCGGCGCGCGACGCGAAGATCCCCGTGGTCGTGCTCGGGCGGCCGCTGTCCGGGATCAAGGAGGACGCCGGCGGGGCACCTCTGGTTCAGGTGGCGCCCGAACCTTTCACGGACTCCGCCCGCCGGCTCGTGGCCCTGGCGCAGCGAAACGCGCGCAACGCCGGGCTCAATCCCGAGTCCGGCGCCGTCCTGCTGATCCCGCCCGACGCCGACGTCTACCTCGCCGACCGGATCGCGGCCCTCCGCGATGCCCTCGAGCTCGCCAAGGTCTCGCCGGTCGATGAGCTCCGTATCCCCTCCGACCTTGACGAGGGCTTCAAGCGGCTGAAAAA
>JAKAUH010000969.1:16654-26410 GCA_021818605.1 Planctomycetota bacterium | reverse complement strand
CGTCCGTTCGATGGTCGGGCGGATCGTCGCCTGGAGGCCGTCGAAGACGGCCTGGAGCTCGAACCACGATGGACGAACGACCGCCTTCCCCGCCTCAACCCGCGCCAGGTCCAGCAGGTCGTCCACCAGGCCCATCAGATCCTCGGCTGCCTTGCGGATCAGGATCACCTGCTTTTCCTGCTCGGCGGTCAGCTCGCCGTCGCCCCGATCGAGCAGGAATCCGCTCAGGCTGCGGATCGAGCTCAGGGGCGAGCGAAGCTCGTGGCTCATCTCCGAGAGGAAGCGCGACTTCAGGTCCGACAGTCGCTTGAGCGCCCGCGCGTTCTCGTCGAGTTCGGCATACAGCGCGACGACGCCGCGGTTGGTCTCGACCAGCTCGCGGGAGTGAATCTGAGCGATCTCCGCCTGGCGATCCCTCAGCTCCTGAAGAGTGCGAAGCAACTCCTGGTTTTGCTCCTGCACCTCCTCGAGGATGCCCCGCGGGGCATCGCGGACCAGCGCGGCCGCGAGGCTGGCAACCTCGGGCGGCCCGACGGCCACCGACCGCGCGGGCAGAAACTTGGCCATCGTCACGCACGAGCCGCCCGGTTCGCGCGTCTCGACCTCGAAGCGGTCCATCAGCCGGCGGGCGCCCACGATCCCCACGCCCATGCCGGACTGCGAGACGTGCCGCCCGTCCAGGATCGCCTCGAGGTCGCGGATCCCCGGGCCCCGCTCGCGAATCCTGATCGCGATCCCCACCGGCGGCCCCTCATCGAACTGGAACTCGACGCGGCCGCCGCCAGCGTACTGGAAGGCGTTGCGGGCGATCTCGGAGGTCGCCGTCGCGATCTTCGTCTGGTCGAGCTGCGTGAAGCCCAGCAGCCCCGCGATTTGACGGGCCCGCTGCCGCGCCAGCACGATGTCGGGCTCGAGGCGGACCTCGACGGTCAGCAGCGGTCGAGTCGCCATGCTTCACCCCCGGTGTCCGACCACGAGGATCGTGGCATCGTCGCGCTCGCGCCGGTGCTCGCGATAGAGCACACCCGCGATCAGGGCCGGGTGCCGCGACGCCAGCCCAGGAGATCGTGCCAGGTCCCAGCGCCGGTCCAGGCCGTCCGAGTGCATGAGGACCACCGAGCCCTCGGGCCAGTCATAGTCGAATTCCTGGATGCGCGGAACCACGTGCCCCGCGGTGCCGTTCAGCGACACCATGCCGGCCGACCGCGCCGTGGCCCGGGCGACGAGGGCTCCGACGATATTGCCCACCCCCGCAAATCGCACCTTGCCATGCCTGGCGTCGAGCCGGGCCACCGCGACCGCCGCGCCACGCGTCCCGCGGAGCGCCTCCGAAATCGCCGCGATGATCCCGGCCGGCTCATCCGACGTCCCGTCGCGGAAGGCGGCGACCGCCTCCCGGGCGGCCTCGGCGGCGTGCGGCCCATGGCCCAGGCCGTCCACGACCAGCAGATACTCGCGCCCGTCGCGCGACACCAGGGCCCACTCGTCGCCACAGGCTTCCTCGCCGGACACCGCCAAGCCCACCACCCCCAGCTCCAGCGGCGAGGACCCGCGGGATCCGGCCGTCCGGGGATCGATCCTGGCCCACACCACGGTCCCGACGCCGGACTCGGACTGGATGGCGAATTGATCGGCCACGCGCGAGATGGCGCCCAGTCCCGTCCCGGCCGATCCGGCCGTCGAATAGCCGTCCGCCAGGCAACGCCCCACATCCCTCATTCCGGGCCCGCGGTCCAGCGCGTGGATGTCCACCACGGCCCGATCGCCGGAATCTGTCCAGCCCTGAATGACGACCTCGCCGCCGGGTGTGTGCTTCGCCAGGTTGCTCGCCACCTCCGTAACCACGAGCGCCACGCGGCCTCGATCGGTCCTATCGAGGCCGACCTGCTCCGCGACGATCGCGGCGCGGCGGCGAACCTCGCCGACCCGGCTCGGGTGGTCGACCACCATCGCCATCGCCGGACGGACGGCTCCGATCATTTCCACCTCGTGATCGTCACCCTGGTGCCTTCCCCGACCGTCGAGGCGATCTCGAACTCGTTGACGAGCCGGCGGGAACCCGAAAGTCCCAGCCCCATGCCCTGGCCTGTGGTGAAGCCGTCGGTCAGGGCCTGCTCGATGTCCGGGATGCCCGGCCCGTGGTCTTCAAAGGTGAGCCGCAACCCGCGCCGCCCTGACTTCTCGAGCTGCTCGAATCTCACCTCGCCCCCGCCGCCATATTCCAGCGCATTCCGTGCCAGTTCACTCGCCGCCGTGATCATCTTGGTCTGGTCGACCAGGCTGAATCCCAGCTCGGCGGTCCATTTCCTCACGGCCTGCCGGATCAGGACGATGTCGGTCGAAGAATGGACCTCGAGGGTATCAGTCTTCGAGGTCACCGTCCTCCTCCTTCCCGAGCCGCAGCCCCCGCGAGGCTCGCAGCAGCTCCATCCCCTTCTCGACGTCGAGTGCCGTTCGCACACCCGGCAGCGCCAGGCCCAGCTCCACCAGGGTGATCGCCACGGCCGGGCGCATGCCCACGACCACGGTCTCGGCGTCGAGAATCCGCGACATGCCGGCAATATTGGCAATCATCCGCCCCATGAACGAGTCGACCATGTCGAGCGCCGAGATGTCAATCAGAACGCCGCGGGCCCCAGTACGGCTGATCTGCTCGGTCAGGTCGTCCTGGAATGTGACCACCAGGCGATCGTGCAGGTCGACCTGGATCGTCACGAGCAGGAAAGGGCCCATTCGCAGGATCGGTATTCGCTCCATCTGTGCCTCATGAGTCCCACCGACGACCGGGCGGCCGCCGGCTCGCCTCGCGCCGAATCGCCATGCCGATCGATCGCCCGGTCCAGGTGCCGCGTGGATACGGATTCTCCGCCCGACTCAGGCCGGCGGGTCCATCCCGATCGCCGTCGCGGTCGATTCGCGACCGGGGCCGGTGCGAACCCGGACGATCGTCCGGCCGGTCCGCTCCAGCGCCACGGCGAACGCATCCGCCAGCGACGCCTTGGTGATCATGCCCCCCAGGTCCAACCCCAGGTGCACGATCGTCTGTGCGATTTGCGGCCGAATGCCGCTGAGGATGCACTCGGCCCCCATCAACCGTGCGGCGGTCACCGTCTTGAGCAGGTGCTGGGCCGTCAATGTGTCCACGGTGGGTACACCCGTGATATCGATGATGGCGATGGAAGAGCCCGTGTCCAGGATGGTCTGGAGCAGGCTTTCCATCATCGTCTGGGTGCGGGCGCTATCGAGCGTGCCGATCATCGGCAGGGCCAGGATTCCCTTCCACAGCGTCACGACGGGCGTGGACAGCTCGAGCATCTCCTCCTGCTGCCGCGCAATGATCTCTTCGCGCGCCTTCTGGTAGACCTCGGTCGTGAACAGGGCCATCCTGTCCAGGATCTCGGTCGCCTCCCACGTGGTGTCAGCCAGCGACTGAGCATCGCCGCCAATCTCCCGCAGCAATCCGAACAGGGGCCTCTTGAGCGACATCACGAAGAAGGCCATCTCGGACGAGCTGAACCCCTTGGCCGCCCGCGCCCGCGACAGTTCGTCGAGCATCCCGCGGACCGCCCGCCACTCGTTCGACTCGACGTCCGTCGACGCCGCGCCGTTGAGCGATTCGCGGAAGGCCCGGAGGAACGCCTCGCACTGCGCCCGCAACTCCGACTCATTCAACGAGGCTCCTCGCCGTCCCTTGACTGCGGTCTGCTCACCGACCCAGTTCGCCAGGATCTCGGCCTCGTGGTTGCCAACAATCCCGGCGAGTCTGCCCTTCTTCAGCCCCTGTGCGCTCATCGGCTTCGATTTCTCATCCAGACATTGTCAATCCGCCACCGTCCGGCCACAGAGCGACCCCGCTGGCCGTGCCCGAAGATTCCGGGGACGGGTACGGCATCCTTCTCCGACGGGTCGGCCGGATCTTCTCTGTCCGTCGCGGCCGGCCAACCTTGTGGCCGTTCATTTTATGAGAATCTCCGAGAATATCCAGATTGTCCCGCCGGAAGGCGCGTTTTCCTCAGCGGACTCGGCGATCGGACGATCATCGTCGTATAATGGATCGGCAGATTACCGCACGAGTGAGACAGCGGGAGAAGCTCTTGAAAACGGTCAGCGAATTGCCATGGATCGGGCCCGATCGGGCCAATGTCTACGCCGAAAGGTCGGGAGACTTGCCGGTTGCGCGGGGGACCGGGTTGCGGCGGCCCGAGCTGCTCGCACCAGCCGGCGACCGGACCTGCCTGATCGCGGCCGTCGAGAACGGGGCGGATGCCGTCTATTTCGGCCTCTCCCGCCACAACGCCCGCATGCGCGCCCAGAACTTCGACGGCGCCGAGCTGCCGGAGATCATGGCCCTCCTGCACCGCCGAGGGGTCCGGGGCTACGTCACGCTCAACACCCTGGCCTTCACCAGCGAGCTGGAGGGGATCGAGGCGGTGGTCCGCGAGATCGCCTCGAGCGGGGTCGATGCGGTGATCGTCCAGGATCTGGGCCTCACCCGCTTGATCCGTGCCGTGGCCCCGGAACTCGAGATCCACGCCTCGACGCAGATGTCCGTCACCAGCCGCGCCGGCGTCGAGCTGGCACGAGAGCTGGGGTGCTCCCGGGTCATCCTCGCGCGCGAATTGTCGCTGAGCGAGATCGGCCGCATCCGCCGCGAGACCGCGCTTCCCGTCGAGGTGTTCGTCCATGGGGCGCTCTGCGTGGCCTACTCCGGTCAGTGCCTCACCAGCGAGGCGCTCGGCGGGCGCTCAGCGAACCGCGGCGAATGCGCCCAGGCCTGCCGGATGCCCTACCAGATCGTCTGCGACGGCCGGCCCGTCGACCTCGACGACGTCCAGTACCTCCTGAGCCCCCAGGATCTGGCGGCCTACGACCTGGTTCCCCGGCTGATCGAGCTGGGTGTCGCCAGCCTCAAGATCGAGGGACGGCTCAAGAGCCCCGAGTACGTCGCCAACATTACCCGGCACTATCGCGCGGCCATCGACGCGGTCATGGCCGACCGGCCGGTTGAGTTCACGCCGCGTGACGTCCGCGAGATGCAGCTCTCGTTCTCCCGCGGCTTCTCGCACGGGTTCCTCGATGGCAACAACCACAAGGTCCTCGTCCGCGGCGACTACGCCAAGAAACGCGGGATCGAGCTGGGCGTGGTCGAGTCCGTGACCAGGACGGGCATCCGGATCCGCTCGAGCGCGCCGGTCAAACCCGGAGACGGCCTGGTCCTCGACGGCGACGAGGCGGCCGGGCGCGACGAGCAGGGCGGCCGCGTGTATGAGGCCGTCCCCCTCGAGCGCGAGCGCGGAGAGCAGCCCGCCGCCGCCGCCCAGCCCGAGGGTGGGATCTCGGGCCTGGTCGAGTTGCGGTTCGGCCGCGGCGCGATCAACCTCGCGGCGGTCGTGCCCGGTCAGCGCGTGTGGAAGACCGACGATCCCGAGCTGACCCGCCGGCTGCGCAGGACGTTCGAGGGGCCACCAAATCGCAAGGTCGACCTCGAAGTGCGGATCGAGGCCAGTGCCGGCGAGCCGCTGCGGATCCAGGCCCGAACCTCGACCGGTCTGACGGCGGCGGTCGAGTCCGACGAGCCGCTCGCCCCGGCCGATTCCCGCCCCGCCGACGAGACGCTCTTCCGGGCGCAGATTGGTCGGCTCGGCGGCACCATCTACCAGCTCGGCCGGCTGGAGGCGGCCATCGAGGGGCGGCCGATGGTCCCGATGAGCCTGCTGAATCACCTCCGCCGCGAGCTGGTCGCGCGTCTCGACGAGGCCGCCGCTTCGCCGCGGCCGCGGCCGCGCCCGGTCGCCGAGGGACCGGTCCTCCCCTCGTTGCTCGCGACGATCCACGACGAACGCGACCGCGAACGAGCGGCGACCCACCCGAATGCCACGTCGATCGTCGAACTCACCGCTCTCTGCCGCCGGACGGAGCAGATCGAAGTCGCCGTCGCGGCGGGCATCCGGACGATCTACGCCGACTACCAGGACATCAAGGAATACCCGCAGGCTGTCGCCGCCGCCCACCGGGGCGGTGCGGAGATCTTCCTCGCGACTCCCCGGATCGAGAAGCCGGGCGAGTCGAACGTGTTCAAGCACCTGGCCGGCCGGGGTGCCGACGGTCTGCTGGTCCGGAACGCCGGCGGGATGCTCCACTGCGCCGAGCACCGCGTCCCGTTCGTCGCCGATTTCTCAATAAACCCGGCCAACCCGCTCTCGGTCGAGCTGCTTCGCTCGCGCGGGGCCCTTCGAGTCACGGCATCGTACGACCTGAACGTCGAGCAGCTCCTGGACCTGCTCGATGCGACGCCCTCATCGTGGCTCGAGGTGGTGATCCACCAGCGGATCCCCATGTTTCACATGGAGCATTGCGTCTTCTGCGCCTTCCTGTCGCCGGGCACAAACGCGACGAACTGCGGCCGACCGTGCGACCGGCACGAGGTCAAGCTCCGCGACCGCGTGGGCGCCGAGCACCCCCTGACCGCCGACGTCGGCTGCCGCAACACGCTCTTCAACGCCGTGCCGCAGACCGCCGCACAGTTCCTCCCCCGGCTCCTGAAGCGCGGGGCCCCTCGTCTGCGAGTGGAGTTCCTCGACGAGGGGCCGCCGGCCGTCCAGAACATCCTGTCGCTCTACCAGGACGCCCTCGCCGGCCGCCGGGACGCTCGACAGCTCTGGCGCGAGCTGAAGGCGAGCAACCAGTACGGCGTGACGAAAGGCGCCCTGGCCGTCCTCTGATCCGCCATCCGGGCCGGATCCGTGCCGGTCGCGTCAAGAGCCGCGGCCGGTCCTCCGTCGGCGCATCGTGTAACCGACCATCGCGGCCGTCGAAAGCCCCGCCAGCGCGAGACTGGACGGCTCGGGAACCGGGCTCAAGGTGCCTGAATACCCGGTTTGGTGCGTCCCGCTGAGGAGATCGTTCAGGGTCAAGCCGGGTACGAATGGCAAGGCGATCGCCGCCTGGGCCCCCTGATTGTGGTCATCGATAATGGTTCGCAGCGCGATCAGGCTGGCATTCGTGCCGGAATAGACCGCGTCGGTGAGCTTGACATCGAAGGCAATGGCGGTTCCCAGCGAGGCAATGCCGACCGCGGTAAGGGTCGTCGAGAACTGCTGGTTGCTGCCATCCGTGATCGTCAGGTCGCCGTTCGTCCCGGTGACCTTCGCCGATTCGACGGTCCCGGAGGGCGTCCCCGTCGAGGTGATCGGCGAGCCGAACTTGAAAGTTCCACCGATGGTCCCGAATAGACCGACCGCATCGTTGTACCCGACCGTCTGCGTGACCTGGAAACCCTGCGTCGAGCCGTTGTTGGAGAAGGCGAATGTCGCGGAGGACCCATTTCCGGTGAACGACACACCCGCATTCGTCGCCGAGGTAAAGACAAGGGCCTGCCCGGCCCGAGCCTCGCCCGCCCAGGCGATTCCAATCGCGAGGGCGAACCCAAGCAACAGCCGCCACCCCAGGAATGTTGAGCCAGAATCTTTCATCCAACTGCCTTTCTTAATAACACTTCGCCTGTTGCACCTCCGCGACGGCGATCTGAGATCCCGGTGCATCGCGGCCGGTGCTCATACATAGAAAGCTATGGCCACCACCCGGGCCGAAACAAACGAGGTTGCAGTTTTTCCACGCGACTCTTCGAATAAACTAAACAGATTTGATTCCGCTGCGAGAGGGACAAAAGGCCGGGAGGCGAGGTCTCCAGATCGCCTCGGAGCAACTGCGGTCGTTCTCGATGCACTTGACTCGCCTTCGGGCGTTCGCTTGATGTGACAGCCACAAAACGGCGATTCGCCCGGCCGTTGACATGCAGCCTCCTGCTGTTGCCGGGCGGCACTCGTTCGAACGATTTGCGGCTAATCCTGTTTTTGGGCTTGTGATTTCGAGATGGTTCTCAATCGGCGAGGACGGGACAGCCTTCCACAGCCGAGGCAGGGGTCGCCATCTCGCCTGGAGTGAATTGTCCGAAATGAGTGCGCGCTGGCGTCGAGGATCTGCGCCTGGACGCGCAGATCCTCGCAGAGTCCCACGCCTCGCGGAAACCCTCGAAGCCAACCGGGGAGCCGCGAGGACCCAATCCATCCACCCGCCGCGGCGGGATTCCGCTGGAATTGAGCCGGCGGCTGATGACCTTGACGCTTGCGCCCTTTCCGGAACGGTTTCTCACTCGGATGAAAGGGGGGCCGCTGATCCGGTTGGGGCGGGGACCATGGGTCGGAGTCCCAGGCGGTCGAAGAGCCGGCGGTCGGCGTGGATGGCGGGGTTGGGCGTGGTGAGCAACCGCTCGCCGTGGAAGATCGAGTTGGCGCCGGCCAGGAAACAGAGAGCCTGGAGCTCGGCGCTCATGCCCTCGCGGCCGGCGGAGAGCCGGACGACCGAGCGGGGCATGAGGATCCGGGCCACGGCGATCGCCCGGACGAAGTCGAGCGGATCCACCGCCTCGGCATCGGCCAGCGGCGTGCCCTCGACCCTGACAAGCTGGTTGATCGGGACGCTCTCGGGATGCTCGGGGAGATTGGCCAGCGTTCGCAACAGTTCGGCGCGGTCCTCGACGCCTTCACCCAGTCCGAGGATTCCGCCGCAGCAGACGCTCATCCCGGCCGCGCGGACGTTCTCGAGCGTGTCGAGCCGCTGCTGGTACGTCCTCGTGCTGATAATCTCGCCATAGTGCGACGCCGAGGTGTCCAGATTATGATTATAATAGTCAAGCCCGGCGCTTCTGAGGCGCTCGGCCTGGGCGCGGGTGAGCATCCCGAGGGTCGCGCAGGTCTCGAGCCCCAGCGATTTGACCGCCTCGACCAGCTCGGCGACGTTCTCCACGTCGGAATCGCGCGGCGAACGCCAGGCGGCGCCCATGCAGAACCGCGATGCGCCGGCGTCGCGGGCGCGGCGGGCCTCGTCCATCACAGCGTCCCTGGCCATCAGCCTGTCGGGGGAAACGCTCGTCTTGTAATGGGCGCTCTGGGGGCAGTAGGCGCAGTCCTCGGGACAGCCGCCGGTCTTGATGGAGAGCAGCGTCGAGATCTGCACGGCGTTGGCGTCGAAATGCGCGCGGTGGACGGTCTGGGCGCGGTAGAGCAGGTCGTTGAACGGCAGGCGGAACAGTTCCAGCACCTCGTCGAGCGTCCAGTCGTGGCGGACGGACGGGGTCGCGGGTCGCGTGGCGCGGGTTTCGGCGTTGATCACCATCGAGGGCCTCACTTACATTGGCATGGGTCCAGGAGCAATAGACGAATTTCCACGGAGGAAGTCAACCCATGCCGGCGCTCCGCGATTACGCCCGGGAACAGCTCGACGCCGCCGAGCGAGCCGGGCTCCGGCGTCGCCCGGTCGAGACGGAGCGCCTCGGAGCGGGACGCGTCCGCCGTCGCGGCCGCGAGATGGTCTCGTTCAGTTGCAACGACTACCTCGGCCTGACGCATCACCCAGCCGTGATCGCCGCGGCACGCCAGGCGCTCGAACGCCTCGGCGCCGGTGCGGGAGCCTCGCGGCTGGTCACGGGGAATCATCCGCTCTACCGCGAGCTGGAGTCGCGGCTCGCCGAGATCAAGGGGACCGAGCGAGCCCTGACCTTCGGCAGCGGCTACCTGGCGAATGTCGGGGTGATTCCGGCCCTGGTGGGCAAGGAAGACCTGATCCTCGCCGATCGGCTCTGCCACGCCTGCATGTGGGACGGCGCGCGGCTCTCGGGTGCGAGGATCTTGCGGTTCGAGCACAACGATGTCGGCCATTGCCGATCACTGATCGAGGCCGAGCGGTCGCGTGCCTGCC
>JAKAUH010000969.1:0-16644 GCA_021818605.1 Planctomycetota bacterium | reverse complement strand
TGCCGCTGCCTGATCCTGACCGAGACCGTCTTCAGCATGGACGGCGATCTTGGCCCGGTGGCCGCGCTGGGAGCCCTGGCGCGCGAGCACGACGCCTGGCTGCTGACCGACGACGCGCATGGCCTGGGCGTGGTGCCGTCGGCGCCGGCCGAGGTGCAGATGGGAACGCTGTCGAAGGCACTGGGGAGCTCCGGCGGTTATGTCGCCGCCGCGGCCGAGGTCATCGCCTGGCTGGAGAATCGCGCGAAAAGCCTGATGTTCACGACCGGGCTGCCTCCGTCGACGGTCGCCGCGGCCGCGGCGGCGCTTCGGGTCCTGCGCGATGAGCCCGAGCGGCGTGCCAGGCCCGTTGAGAACGCCCGACTCTTCACCGCCGCGCTCGGCCGTCCGCCAGCCCAGAGCCCGATCGTTCCGGTCTTGCTGGGCGAGCCCGAGCGAGCCCTCGCGGCCTCGGCGATGCTCGAGGAGCACGGGTTGCTGGCCGTCGCCATCCGGCCACCGTCGGTGCCGCCTGGCACCGCTCGCCTGCGGTTCGCGTTCTCGGCGGAGCACGAGTCCGAGCCGATCGAGCGCGCGGCGGCCCTTTTGAAGCGACACGGCTATTCCTGAACCCTCGTGACCCGATCCATGTATCACCTCTTCATCACCGGAGTCGGCACGGGCGTGGGCAAGACGCTCGTCACCACGATCCTCTGCCACCAGTTGCGGGCCGCGAGGCGGGCGGTCTGGGCCGTGAAGCCGGTGGTCTCGGGCTTCGACGATCGCGACCCCGAGAGCGACCCGCTGCTCATCCTGCGAAGCCTCGGCGTCGATCCCTCGCCGGAGCGAGTCGCGTCGATTTCGCCCTGGCGGTTCGCCGCCCCGCTCTCACCACACGAAGCAGCGAGGCGGGAGGGGCGCCGGGTGACCATCGACGAAATCCGATGGTTCTGCGACCGGCCGGCGGGGACCCCAGGACCCTCGTCGATCGTGCTCATCGAGGGCGCCGGCGGCGTGATGTCGCCGGTCGCCGTGGATGGCACCTGCGTCAACCTGATGTACGAGATCGGGGCTTCGGTGCTGCTCGTGACCGGCACGTACCTGGGCGCCATCAGCCACACCCTGACGGCCATCTCGGCCCTGGAATCGCACGAGATCGGGATCGATGCCCTCGTCGTGTCGGAGTCGTCCGAAAGCGTTGGGCTTGCCGCGACCGTCGAGGCGCTGCGACACTACGCCAGCCGCCGCCTCCCGATCCTCACGCTGCCGAGGCTCGCGGGAAGCCCCGAGGACCGCTGGCGCTCGGCGCCGCCGCTGATTGATTTTGTCCCCGAATTCGACCATGATTGACGCCGACCGATCGCCGGAATGGTACTCCCGCGGCCTGCCTCACGCCTGGCTGCCGTACTGCCAGATGAAGGTCGCCCCGCCGCCGCTGCCGGTGGTGCGGGCCCACGGATGCCGGATTGTGCTGGCCGACGGCCGCGAGCTGATCGACGGGATCGCCTCGTGGTGGAGCGCCTGCCACGGGTATAACCATCCGCACATCCGCGCGGCCGTCGAGCGACAGCTCGCGGTGATGCCGCACGTAATGTTCGGCGGCCTGGCGCACGAGCCGGCGCTGGCGCTCGCCGCGAGGCTCGCGGCCATGGCACCGGCCGGCCTCGCGCGGGTCTTCTTCACCGATTCGGGGTCGATCGCCGTCGAGGTGGCGCTCAAGATCGCGCTGCAGTTCTGGCTCAACCGGGGCCAACCCGGCCGAACGCGTTTCCTCTGCTTCGCCAACGGCTATCACGGCGATACCCTGGGCGCGATGGCCGTGTCCGACCCCGAGCGCTCGATGCACCGGGCGTTCGCCCATGGCTTGCCCCGGCATCATGTCGTCGACATCCCGGAGGATCCTTCCGGCCTGGCTGACCTCGATCGGTTCCTCGAGCGCCATGCGAACGGGATCGCCGCGATGATCGTCGAGCCGCTGGTGCAGGGCGCCGGCGGCATGCGGTTCCACTCGCCCGAGGTGCTGGCCGGGATGCGCCGGCTGGCGACGGCGCACGACATCCTGTTCATCGCCGATGAGATCGCCACGGGCTTCTGGCGCACGGGCGATCGGTTCGCCTGCGAGACCGCCGGGATTCGCCCGGACATCCTCTGCGTAGGCAAGGCCCTGACCGGCGGCACGATGACGATGGGCGCGACGCTCGCGACCGAGGAGGTCTTCGCGGCGTTCCTCTCGGACGACTGGGACGCCGCGCTGATGCACGGGCCGACGTTCATGGCCAACCCGCTGGCGTGCGCCGCGGCGAACGCGTCGCTCGACCTGTTCGAGCGCGAGCCGAAGGCCGATCGCGTCCGCCAGATCGAGGTACGGCTGCGCGACAGGCTCGAGCCGTGCCGCGCGCTCCCGGGGATCGTGGATGTCCGTGCCCGCGGCGCGATCGGGGTCGTGCAGCTCGAGCAGGGGACTGACGTCTACTCGCTACGGCCCCGGTTCGTCGCCGAGGGAGTCTGGATCCGGCCCTTCAAGGATGTGGTTTATCTCATGCCGCCCCTGGTGATCGACGACGACGAGCTGGATATCCTGATTTCGGCCGTGCGGACCGTCCTGGCCGCGCGGCGATGAACGGGCATCGTTCGACGCATCGATCGTCCTGACCGGAAAGGTGATCTCCTGCCATGCTGCTTGCGATTCGATCGGTGGCTCTCGGGGCGATGGTTCTGGCCATGGGCCCGGCAACGACACGGGGCCAGGAGCCAGTGCCCGCGACAATCGAGACCACGATGGCCACCCACGGCGACGAGATCCGCCAGCTTGCCTACGACGGGCGGATGGCGACCTTCTTCGCCGCGGAGAAACCGGCGACGGCCGACGACCACTTCACGATCGTCTTCGAGAAGCCGGTGATCGTGAAGTCGGTCGTCGCAACCACCGGCCGGCCGGATGGGAGCGGCAAGATCGACGGTGGCATGCTCGAGGCCTCGGCCGACGGCAAGTCGTTCCACAAGCTCTCTGGATTCACCGACGGCATCACGCGGGGCGAGGCCCAGAAGGAGCCGGTGCGCGCGATCCGGATCAGGCCCGGCACGACGACCGCGCCGATCGCCATCCGCGAGGTGGCACTCGTGACCGACCGACCCGTGCCGGTGTTTCGCTACCCGGTCGAATTCATCGTCGACACAACCGACGCGCCCGAGCTCAAGGAATGGACCCAGGACGTCGCCCGGACGTGCGAACGGGCCTATCCGATGATCAACGACGAACT
Source organism: Planctomycetota bacterium (assembly GCA_021818605.1). Classification (GTDB taxonomy): domain Bacteria; phylum Planctomycetota; class Planctomycetia; order Isosphaerales; family Isosphaeraceae; genus JAKAUH01. Next base: position 13,405 of record JAKAUH010000969.1, on the reverse strand, counting down.
GGCGAGCGACGGCTTCCAGCCTCCTCGCGTCATCCGGCTGACGATCTCGAAGGCGTATCGCGGCGTGGCGGCGACCGCCAGCGACCGGATCATCGGCTCGGTCGATTACTTCACGAACCACCGGAAGGACATCGGCGCGATGGTCCACGAGACCGTGCACGTCGTTCAGTCCTACCGGCGCGGCAAGCGCCCGGGCTGGCTGGTGGAAGGCGTCAGCGACTACATCCGGTTCTTCAGATACGAGCCGGGCAAGCTGGGGCGGATCAACCCGCGCACCGCCCATCACGACGGCGGCTACCGCGTCTCGGCGGCCTTCCTGGCGTATCTGACGGCCAAGTACGACCCCGAAATCGTCCGCAAGCTCAACGCCGCCATGCGCGACGCCCGTTACGAGGACAGCCTCTTCGAGAAGCTCACCGGGAAGGACCTGAAGGAACTCGACGCCGAGTGGCGCGCGTCGCTCCAGCCCTGAACGGCCGGGATCGAGCGATTCGGACCTGTCTCCGTCGCCGCGAATCCAGGACAACTGTCGTGGAAAAAGGCCAATCGGTCGAGGCCACGGCGCGAGCAAGGAGGGCGTGGTCCCCGCGGCAGCGAGTCCCCCACCCTCCCTTCGGATTCCTCATTCTGCGAGGCGCCGGGCCGGCCGATTCTCACCAGCCGCGGAACGGCATGTGGCTGGGCACCAGGACAGAGTCATGGGCGTCGATGCCCGGCCGGGGCAGACGGTTGTTGTTGAGATAGAGGTCCGGGTCGATCGGGCTGACCTGACGGGTGCGAAACCATCGGACGCTGCTGTCGCTGAGCAGGACGTTCTGGCCGCGACCGCCGTGGTTGATGCTATTGCCCTCCCGGATCTGGAGGCCGGCGTGGTTGGGCTGATCGGCGAGCACCGGAATCTGCGAGGAGGCCTGGTCGTCGGGCGACCCGGTCGCCTGCGAGGTGTGGCGATAGCCGATGTTGTAAGCGTAGTCGAACGAGACCAGGCGATTGTAGCGATCGCGGTCGGTCCGACGGATCTTCTGGAGCTGGTCGAACCCGATGAGCTCGGGGGCGACATGGGGGCACGGGCCGTTGCAGGGGCAGTCGAGCAGACTGGCGTCGTCCAGCACGCCGGCGTCGTGGAGCATGTAGGCGAACGCTCCGGCCGGGACGTCGGTCTGGTTGGACGGCGGATACGGCATGAGCTGCTTGATCGTGGTGTACTGGCCGAGACTGTTGCCGAGCTGCTGGAGGTTGAACACGCAGCCCGCCTGGCTCATTCGCTCGCGCGACCGCTGCACGGCCGGCAGCAGGGTCAGCACGCCGGCGACGAAGATGCTGGCGGCGACGGCAAAATCGGCCCACCGAAAAGGGGCGCGGACCGGCACGAAGTCGACGAACGACGCGGACCGCCTCCGATTGCGAGCGACGAAGGCCACGGTCCGCCGTGCCAGGTCCGGTGGATGCTCGAATGAGTTCCCGTCATCGCAGAGCCGGTGGATCGCCTGTCGCAGGCGCTCGACCCGGGCCGCCGTTTCGGCGTCCTCACCGAGGGCCCGTTCGAGCCGCTCACGCTCGCCGCCCTCCACCTGACCCAGGACATAATCGATCATCTCATCGGCTTTCATGGCGTCACTCATCCCCGTCTTGCCTGACCGCCCGGGCCATCTGCTGGAGCTTCTCAAGGGCGGCGTGCAGGCGTGACTTCACGGTCCCCACCGGGATCTTCTGGATCTCGGCTATCTCGCGGTACTTCAGGTCCTGGTGATAGGCGAGGAGCAAGGTCTGTCGAAGCGTCTCGGGTAAGCGGGCAACACTATCACGCACCCACTGCTGTCGCTCGGATTCCTCGAGCTGGGACAGAGGACCATCCTCCTCGCCCACCAGGAGGTCGATCAGGTTGCCAGCCTCCGACTCTTGCGAGCCGCCGCCGACGCGCTGATCCAGGCTGACTGTCGGGTGCCGACCGGCTTTCCGCAGCGAATCCACCGCCTGGTGGGTCGCGATCGCATACAGCCAGGGGCGAAACGGCCGTCCTTTCTCGAACAGGCCGCGCTTCAGGTGAACCTGGAGGAACGTGTTCTGAAAAACGTCCTCCGCCAGGCTAGGATCGCCCGTGTAGCGGGCCAGATAACGGTACAACTCACGCTCGTACCGATGAACCAACTCCGAGAAGATGTCCGCATGACCGTCCTCGCGATACCGGGCCATCAACTCCTCGTCGGAGAGCTGCCGCAGATCTTCCGCCGAATCCGATCCTATCGCCTTAACCATCTTACGTCCCGCCGCGGCCGAAGGTTCATGGCGTCCGCCCGAGGTCCGGCGTCGCCGTCGGGCAGGCGCGGGGACGGCCCGTACGCCTCGCTCTGGACCAGGTCATCGCGTAACAACAAATCTAAAACGATCTTCCGGCGAGTCAATCCCCCAGCTATCCTGCGCTGGCGCGGGGCGCCACCGGCCATTCGATGCGACGGTTCGATCCCATTTTTTCCCTCGGGGCCGGCAGGTTACGGCCGAACTACCGAATCCATCGCATATGTTCAATGTACGGAAATGCAGGCAGGCAGATGTCCTCGGCGAGCCGGATGCGTGGCCAGACGGGCTGGAGGTGAGGCCAGTAGACGCAGAACGCCTTGCCCACCAGCAAGCCCTCGGGGACTTCCCAGCTCGCGCGGCCGGAGTCGTCCCACCCGCGGTCCGGTCGCGACCGGTCGATCTGATCGATCCGGCCCCACGCCCGGGCATCCCGGCTCCACGGGCTGTTATCGCCGAGCATGAGGTAACGCCCCGCCGCGATCGGATAGTCGCGCGGCTCGCGGCACACCAGCCGGCGGAACTGCTCGGGCTCCGACAGCAGCCGGAAGAAGGCCGACGAGTCGAACCGCGCGTCCCCGCCCAGATTGGTGTAATCGGGCTCCGAGGGCTCGAGGGTGTAATAGGCGTCGCGCTTCAGAACCAGTTGCTCGATCGCGACCGCCGCGCCCTCCGCGGAAATCCGCGCCGGGGTCAGGTCGTCGGCCGTCGGCGCGGCAGGGCCGGGGTCGGCCGGGTCGCACAACCCCTGGCCGAACGGGAGCTCGCCGTCGACCCACAACGTGAGCCGGCCGTCGACGTTGGCAAACGTCAGGTCGTGGGCCTCCCCAGGCCCGAGGAGACGCGTCGCCGCCGCCGGCTGGCCGACCGGACGGCCGCCGCAGGACAACCGCGCCTCCCCGCTGGTCAGGTCGATCTCACAGCGACCGACCCGGCCCGCCCGGATCAGATCGAGGCGCAGGCGACCGCCCGGCCGGCTCACGGTCAGACGCATCGACAGCGTTAGGTCGCCAACCCAGTGCGGCTGGAACCACGGTCGCGCGGCGCGGAGCGGCGCGTCGCGGTCGTGCGGCATGACGTCCGTGTTGTACGAGGAGTAGTCGGTGATCAGCCGGGGACGCGGCTCGCCCGGCGACCTCCCCTGGCGAATCGCCTGCCACTGCTCGGGACTCAGGACCAGGTGTCGATAACGCAGCTCCGACCAGCCCTCGGCCGACGCGGCCGGGACGAACCGGCCGGCCACCGGCTCCGTCCACGCGCCGGGTTCGGCCGGCGCCCAGCGCCGCCAGGCCGGGTCGCCGGCCAGCGCGGCGGGCCGATGCCGATCGTCGTAGACCATCACCTGCATCGCCTGCTGGTGCTCGACGGAACGCAGCGGCCGCACGAATGGGCCCGTGCCACTTTTCGGCGCGACCCAGACGTCGCCCACCTGGATGCGCAGAACCTCGTCGGGCATGCCTACCAGCCGCTTGATGTAGCGGATGTCCGGCTCCTCCGGCAGCTTGAACACGGCCACGTCCCACCGCCGCAGCCGCACCTGCCCCGCCCGCTCGAAGAACGGCAGCGAGAGACCCTGCTTCATCACGTAGATCCGATCGCCCGAGAAGCTCGGCGCGGTGGCGACGTTCACCTCAAAACGGCAGTTCTCGCACGTCCCCCAGGTAATCCGGTGGTGCGTATCCCCACCGCGCGGGTCTGGCTCAGCCTCGCGATCAGCGTTGACCGTGTACACATAGCCGCATTCCGGGCAGGTGATCTCCTTGTGCCGGCCCATCAGCGTCGGCGCCATCGAGCCGGTCGGGATCACGAACCCCTCGGCCTGGATACTCCAGAGCAAGAAGGCCATCAGCACGATGACGAACGATTCGATCGAGTCACGCCCGCCTCGCGATCGACGCACCTCAGCCGCCCGCTCGGCACCAGTCTCCGCGCGCGCACCTCCCCATCCCGCCGGTCTCGACGCGCGACCCCATCGGCTGCTCATCGTCTGCCCTCCGCCGACGCTCAATCGGGGATTCGAACCGAGGACTCCAGCATAGCAGAACGCGGCGCGTACCAGAACGGTTTGCGGCACGGCGGCCCGGCACGGCCAGGTCGTCGTCCTGGTGCTTCTCTCACCAGTGCAGCGCCTTGTCGACGCCGGGGCCGGCCCGTAGATTGAAGGCATCTCAAGCGAACCGTCGGACATCCCGCCCCCGGTCGGTCGGTGGCGGACGGCCGCGACCCGCCGACCGGGGATTGCTCCATGCGCCCGCTCCTTCTTCCCCTGCTCGCCGCCCTCACCCTCGTGGCAAGCCACGCCATCACGACCGCACGCGCCGACGAGATCCTGAACCTCGGCGACCCCGCGCCCCCGCTCTCCCTGTCGAAATGGCTCAAGGGTGAGAAAATCGACCACTTCGCGCCAGGACGGATCTACGTCGTCGAGTTCTGGGCGACCTGGGCGCCTTCCCCGAAGGCGATCCCCCACCTCACCGAACTGGCCCACAAGTACCGGGACAGGGGTGTCCGGATCCTCGGAATCGACTCATACGAGGATGACCCGAACCAGGTGAAGCCGTTCGTCGACCAGTTGGGCGACCGGATGGATTACAGCGTGGCGATGGATCGGGCTCCCGCCGACAATCCCTCGCAAGGCGCCACCGCCAGGGCGTGGCTGGAGGCCTCCGATGAGAACGGAATCCCGACCGCGTTCGTGATCCAGGACGGGAAGATCGCCTGGATCGGCCATCCGCTGGAGCTCGACCGCCCTCTCGCCGCCATCGTCGCGGGCAAGTGGGACATCGCCGCTGAGGCCCGGAAGCGGCTGGAGGCGAAGACCCTCGAGCGCAAGGCCAGAGCATTTCGCGACAGGGTCGAGACGTCCTATCGCGCGAAGGACTATGGCGGCGCGCTCGCGGCCATCGACGAGGCGACCGCGAAGGAGCCGGCTCTGGCCGACGAGTACGCCAAAATGCGGTTCGACTGCCTCGTCGAACTCGACCGGACCGACGCGGCTCTCAAGGTCGGCGAGAGGATGCTGAACCTGTATCACGACAACGCAATGGCGCTGAACAACGCGTTCTTCAGCGTGGTCGACCTGACCCGCCAGAAGGAGCCCGACCCGCGGCTGGCAAGGCTGGCGCTCGAAGGTCTGCTCCGCGCCAACGAGCTGACGAAGGGCCACAACATCTACATCCTGAACACGCTGGCCCAGGCCCAGTACCGCGTGGACGACCCGGCCGGCGCCGTCGCCACGCAGGAGCAGGCCATCCGCGCGCTCGAGGCCCAGGTCACCAACAAGTCGCACCCGTTCCACCGCACCTATCGCCAGCAGCTCGACATGTACCGCCGGGCCGAGGCGCGGAAGTCAAGGCGGGCATCGTGAGGGCGTGAGATCGGCGACGACCGTGTCAGCGGCGACGAGATCATCGCCGCGGCGGTGAATCTCGTCGCCCAGACGCACGACCCGACCGCCCACGCCGAGATCTGTGCCACTCGCCAGGCCGCCGCGACGCTCGGCAGCGAGCACTTCACCGCTTGCGACACTTACATCATGGCTCATCCGTGCCCGATGTGCCTGGCCGTAATGGATGACTGGGGCCCCAAGCGCGTGATCATCAGCACCACCCGCGAGGTGTATTCGCAGTTCCTCGTTGCACACCCTCGTGTCCTGACCGGCGGTCACCGCCGTGGCGAGGTCAGGTTCGAGGCGCCCTCGGCCAGATCCCCGGCAGGAGTGAACGATGAGATCGGGACGGCCGGATTCGAACCGGCGATCTCCTGCTCCCAAAACGCCCCAAGCCCACCCCCGAAACAGCACGAAAACCCTTGTTTTGTAGGTTATACCCCACTTTTGTCCCATGTGCAAGGGTTTACGTTACACAGCAAAAAACAGCGAGGAATCGCGGTATTCCGGGGCGGACGTGTGTAGTCTACACGCGAACCGGCCAGGAGCCGCGTGCAGAGCCGCCACGCCGCTTGCCCGTCAGCCCGGCCGCTTGACCTTCAGCTTCGGCACGGCCCCTGCCCCACGCCAGGCCCCGGTGACCGCGGTGAACGCCGGCACCAGGCCGCCCATCGGCGTCAGGATCGAGTCGTGGACCGTTAATATTCCGATGTCTGGATGCCGCTGCATCATGTCGCCGCAGGCCAGCTCGATCATCAGGCGCGACTCGGCCCGCTGGAGGACGTGTGCGGCGTGCCGATGGTCGTCTCGCTTCAGCCCCGCCAGGTGCGACGCGACCCCCGGCCAGCGATCGGCGAACGCCGCCCAGCGCGGCCAGGTCGGACGATGCTTGCCGAAGATCACGCGCATGCTTTCGAGCTTGACCGCCCGACGCTGGGACGCCGTGCGGAACGGCATCGAGAGCACGTCCGCCAGCTCCTCGTAGAACCGTCCAGCCGAGCAAATATCAACGAACTCTGACACGTCCGAACGGTCCACGCAGTCATGCGAAAACGTACAACATAGGGAGAGAGGCCCCGGACGGCGGAGAAGCCCCTCCCTCTCCCCGTCCCTCTCCCCTTCCTGCTTCCCTGCTTTCGCTTCGCTTTCGTTGCTCCGCTTTCGCTCGAACTCGGCTGATGCTTCCAGCCCCAAGACCAAAGGCTGGCAGTTCGAGACGTCGATCTCGCAAAGCGGTTCGCCTCCGATCCGGAGCGTCGACCGCAATTCCCTTGGCGTGCGAGTGACGATCGAGTGGAATCTCCCGTATTCGCATACGATTCCGGCTCGGTCGAACTCGCTGCCATAGGTAAGCGCGATGGCGATCCGCTCGGCGTGGCGACGCTTCACCGGATCCTTGATCCCGGCCAGGACACGCTCGACGGCAGCGGCGTCCACGCTGAACTGTCGCAGCCAGCCCTCCAGGCGATCGTGGATCGGAAGCCATCGCCCAGAGGCTCGCCGCAGGACATCACGAGCGGCTGCCGCAATCTCTCCTTCCCTCAAGGCGCATTTTGTTTTTTCCGGGCGCAGCGGTGCCGCAGCCAGTCGGCCGTCGAGCCTGTAGCGGAGCGACGCGACCCCCGGCAGGTAGTGCCCTCGCTTGCCGCGTGCCGGGTCGCGACCGTCAACTTCGAGCACGCCAGCGCCGATCAGAGCCGCCCGGACGGCATCCCAGGCCCGGCGACTGCCGGCCAGGGTTTCGCCCAGGGCGGCGGAGACCGGCGTCCAGCGATCCGCCCGGCTCCTCCCGAGGCTCCTCAACGTGATGTGGTGAACGACCCGCCGGGCCGTGTCGAGTCGCTTCGCCTGCCCGACCGGCAGCGCTTCGCGCAGGTCCAGCCCGTCTGGGCAGAGCAGCCACTCCTGGCGCCCGGCCGCCGCCGAGTCGGTCGCCAGGCTCATGGTCGCCCTCCCGACGCACGGTCGGCCCGAGGACGCGGCACGAACCGATGGCACCGGCCGCAGCTCTGGCACTCGACCCTGGCGAAATGCGGCCCCCGATGGAGCTGGACCTCCCGCGTATGGGTCGACCCGCAGCGAGGGCATCCAGGCCCGGCGTCGGATGGCAGGCCGAGGACGATCCGCGCCGCCGCGACGGCGAGTGCGGCCGATTCGCTGCTGGCGGTCTCGACCATCCAGAGCAAATACGACCGTCCCGTCGCCGACTTGGCCAGCTCGCCGATCGTCTTCCCGCGGTGCCTGCCGAACCCGAGCCGCAGGCTCTCTGCCCACTCCCGGTCACGCGCAGGCGACCTCCCCATCGCAGCGGCACGGTTGCCGCAGTCGCAGCAGGCCCAACGGCTCCAGCCTGGCACGGCGTCCAGGGCAGCCTCGACGAGCTTGGCCGCCCCGCACCGCGAGCACCGGCGTCCAGGCCCAGGCAGCGAACTGGCTGGGAACAGGCGACCGTCGCCAGCGACCAGCGCCCTCGCCCGATCGGCGGCCGATATGGTAGAATGGGCGCCCGTACAGGTATGACGGCGCGCGTTCGGACGGCGCGTAAGATTGGTTCGCTCTCGCATGACGGTGATCTCCCGAAGGCCCTGGCGTGTCACCGCCGGGGCCTTCACACTTTGATGCCGCTTCTCTGTTCCGACCTGTCCCGTTCGCCGCACTTCGCGGGGCCGATCAGACGGCCGCCGCCTCCAACTTGGCCATGGCCGCCTCGATGACGCTGCGCGGCCAGAACCGCTTGCCACCGAGCCGGACTCCCTTTGGCAGAATCCCGCTGTCGGCCCAGCGCCAGATGGTGCGCTTCGACACGCCGCCGAAAATCTGCCCGACCTCCTCCGCCTCGATCAGCCTCGACTCGACGCGATCGGCCGCGACTTGCATCACGCTCATTGCACGCTCCTTCAGGGTTGAGACAGCGACCGCCGCACCCGGACGGCGACGCTCGCCACCCAAGCTTAAGCAAAGCGATCCGGCGCCCCCGCCCGATGACAGGCGATGACGCTCACCGCAACGCTCCCGACCGGCCTCGATCCCCGGCCGCAGCCCATCCAGGGCCGACCGGGCTCGATCGGAGCAGGCGTGGCAATCTGCGTATCCATGCATGGCATGGCTGCTTGCGTAGTTTGAGATATCGGCGCAGCCTAGACGATCAATCTGCCCAACTGACGACAGAGATTTCCGGTATTCCGTGTCCGGTATCTCGTTTCCGACATTCCGTTTCCGGTTTCCAATTTCCGCCTTCCGGCCTTGTTCCTCGGCCCGGCATCTCCGCGGCAGGTTCGCGGGACGGGCTCATCCCCCGTCCCGGGCGTTCGACTCGCCCCGCGTGGATTTGATTTCGGCGCCAAACTTATGAGCCGAAAACCAGGACATCAACGTTAAGTCCGTCGACGGACTTAACGTTCCAGGAGCCCCGTTTCATGCCCGTCGATCGTCTTCCCGCCATCCCCGAGAAGGGGAAGTGTCTCGTCTGTGCGTGCGTACACAATGCCTACACTTCTGATAGAGGCAACTGTTCGCGGCGGGGAGTTACGACCGATGGGCGAGACCGTTCCAGACGACCGCTCCAGGCGACCCGTTCGGCTCGACCTCGCGCCGGCCGACCATGAGCGGCTGGAGCGTTGTGCTCGCGAGCGGGACCTGTCGATGGCCAGCTACGCCCGCCAGGCCGTCCTGGTCGCCATCCGCGGGGACGAGCGAGAGTTGTCTGGCCGCCCGAGCCCAGCACTCCCAGGGAGCAACCATGCATAACTGCGAATCGGTTAGCAATGTCGAGTTCGCCGGCCTATCGGACGCCAGTGTGCTCGCGGGGTTTTTCGACTGGGGAATCGCCCGCGAGGAGCAGCCCAGACCGGCGTTCTCGGGGGGCACGGCCCTCGCGCCCGGGGCGTCCAGGCTCCTTGAGCTGGCCAGCGAGGGGAGGGTCCGCAGCGTGCGGTTGCTCGAGTCGAGCCAGGTCAAATTTCGCGCCTGGGAGACCGCCGAGGACTTGAAGGCGCTCGGCTACCGCCAGCTCGCCGAACTCCCGCACAGCATGCTGCCGATGTCCGCCGGCGCAGCCGCCGAGGCAGCCCGATGGCGGCGCGTGCAGATGTCCGGGCCGCCCCCGCTGAGCGATGAGGAGCGCCGCAAGCGCAGCGGCGACCACGCCGGGACCACTTCCACCCCCAACGGCCTGCCCAACCTGCCGTTTGCTGGCGAGCGTCGCCCCGGCATCTGCTGACATCTGCTGAGGGAGAGCCGACCGTGCAACACCCGATGCAACACCCGATCGCATACATGGTTATGGATCTGTTAGAGGCGGACCTTCGCCACGACAAGGCCCGAGCGGCAGAGATCCACGAGGCACTCCTGACTCGCGGCTGGCGCGTGACCATCGAGCGGTGCGAGCCGCCGCGACCCGTGCGCGAGGAGCAAGTCCAGGTGCCCGTGATGGGCGGCGACCCGTCCCTCGCGCAGACCATGGCCGCCCTCTTGAACCGAAAGCCCCAACATCGAGGACCTGGCGCATGTTGATCCCAGAAAGCCCGACGATTAGCCTCTCCGAATTGAACGCCGCCCCGTCCGCCTGGTTCAGCACGCTGGCCCGCGCCCTCGCCCGGGGCGACGAGGATTCCGTCCGGGCGGCCCAGAGCCGGCTGCGCGACCTCGGGTGGCTGGTCCTGAGTGCGGCCGATGTCGAGCAACTCCAGCAAGCCCAGGAGCAGCCCGAGCCCGAGGAGGCCGACGAGGCGATCGACGACTCCGAGCCGGCCGAGGCCCAGGAAGCGAGTGCACCATGAGCCCCGCCGAACCCGCCCAGGTCCCAGGACCGCGACGCCGAGGACCCGGCCGCCCCCGCAAGCCGCCCGGCGAGCCCTGGTCCCTCGGGGAGCTTCGACGCCTCGCCGCGAGCGGCCGGGCGATCCCCATGGCGATAGCCACCGAGCACCCATCGCCAGCGACGTGGCTCGTCGCAGCAGCCGACGCGATCGCCCGCCAGAACGTCCCCGACATGCTCGTGTGCCGCGCGGAACTCCGCCGGCTCGGATGGGCACTCGATCCCCTCCCAGCATTGCCCGAGCCGACCGCCTGAACCTACGCCCCACCAGGCGGTTCGCCGGGGACCGTCCGTTTCCATCTTCGGCAAGGCCGCAACATCCTCTCCGGTCTGGCCCGTGCGCCTCCTGTCGCAATCTGTCGCAATGGGCCGATCTGCATGCATTCTTGACCGGCGGTCGCTTTTCGGGAACAATGTGTCAGCGCCAGCCACTGGCAGTTATCACCGTTTGCGAGACCGCGTCCTAGGCTGTACGGTGTGGGCAAAAGCAGGCGTGAACTCTCGCGGTCGCGAGATGCGGAGAGGACGAAACGATGGGTCGCATCGATTATACCGGGCTGTTGTACGCGCAACCCTCTGCGGAAGTCGGTGTTGGGCGCACGCTGGACATCGGATGCACTTTCGACACCTACAACTACTCCACGTCGGGGGCCGAGGCGGACAGCGTTGCCCTGGCTTCTGACTGGTGCGCGGTCGGCGCCGGACTACGCCGGTCGATCTCGTGCATGGCGGCCACGGCGGCCGGGCGGCTACTTCATGGCAGACGATCCAGCTCGCGGTGACAGGGACTTCCCCGAACTGAAGGATCAGGCGTCGGACGCAGTCCTCGCCGTCCCGCCTGAGCCTTCCTTCGTCGCCGACACGAACAACCCCGGCGCAACGAATCGCTCCGTCACGGCCGCCCACCGCCGCATGACGCAGGAGGCGATGGACAACGCCGGGGTCTTCAGAATTCAGGAACAAGAGACGCGAATCCGCCGACACAGCGGGCCACTCCCTGACCCGGAAACGCTTCGGGAACTCGGAGAGATTTACCCGAACGCCCCGAAGATGATCTTCGAGGAGTTCCGCGCGCAATCGACCCATCGTCGCGAGATGGAACGCCTCGTCATCAGCGCCAACGTCAAGGCGATGCATCGAGGCCAGGTAATCGGGGGCCTCATTGGAGGGTCCGGCGTGATCGGAAGCCTCGTCGTTGCTGGCCTTGGTTACGGGTGGGCCGGTTTCGGCATCGCGACGACAAGCCTGATTAGCCTGGTTTCAGTATTCATCCACGGACGTAGCGCGCAGGAGAAAGAGCGCGCCGAAAAGGAGAGGATCAGAGGCCAGATCGCCGCCGGCGAGCCGATCGAGAAGGTCGAGGTGGAACCGATGCCGAGCCAAGCCGGCACGGACCAAAGGCGCTCGCTCGGCAACTCAAGTCCAGCCGAAGAGCCGCCTGCAATCGGATAGGCGCCATCAGAAAAACCCGCCAGCGAGGGGCCGCATTACCCCCTCAAAAAATCGGCAGCCGGCACGCTGTAGATCATGGGGCCGCGATGGGGGGCCCCCGCCCCGCCAGGCCACGCTTCACAGGCATCGAAGCATCGGCATCCGATGGCGGGTTCCGCTCAAGGTCAGGGGCCGCGCCGCCCCGCACTTCGAGCCGCACCTGGCTCGCATCCTCCTGGATTCTACCGGCCGGTCAAGGCCCGCGTTCGCATCGTCGGTGCGATCGACCGATGTGGATCACAAAATTCAGTGCACCTATTGACTCGCCGGACGCGACGACTAGAGTGACTGGCATCCGGCCCGAGCGTCGGGTCGGAAGTGAATGGGCCAGGCGAGTGTTGGTAGCACTCCCTGGCCCGTGGGAACCCCTGATCTGAACAGGAGTGTCCAATGGCAAGCGTACCGAGTCCACGCGCTGCTGTACAGCGGCGCAAGCCCGCCCGTCCCGCCCATGGCGTTGCCAGGCTGACGCTGTTCATCAACGGCACCGCCTACAACGTCCGGCCGATCGCCTGCGATCCCGCCGCGGCGCTCACCGCCGTCCGGCTCCGCAAGAGCGACGGCACGACCTACCACGTCGCCTTGCCTCACGACGGTCATCCCATCTGCGACTGCCCCGACTACGTGTTCCACCGCGACGGCATCGACGCCGATGGCTGCAAGCACATCCGCGCCCTCACCGTGGTCGGCATGCTGGCGACCCGGAAGGGAGGTGTCGCATGAACACGACCACCACGAACGGCGTCGAATCCCGCCCCGCCAACGGCCAGCCCATGAGCCTGGCCGAGTACCTGGACGACGAGGCGCGAGCCTATCGCAGCCAGGACACGGCGGAAGCCGCCCTCGTCGCCGAAACGCTCGAACGGCTGGCTCAACTCGTGCGATGGACCGGCGCGACCACCCCGGACGAGCACGAGGCTCGCATGGCGATCTGGGACGACAGCATCCGCGAAGCCGAGTACCAGCGCGGCCGCGATGAGGGCCGCGAGGATCTCCTCTTCGGGCTGACTGGCCACATCCCTGCCTGACCGTCCAGGCGCCCGGGTCGCTGTTGATCCGGGCGCCATCCCTTCCCCACGGTCCAACCCCGATCAATGGAGACTCCCTCATGCGCCCGAACACCCAACCCGACGCCGCCCGGCGGATCGCGTCCGTCCTGCCGCTGTTGACCAGCAAGGCCCGGCGATGGCATCGGCGGCTGCACGCCCATGCCGGTGGACATCGGATCATTGGCGCCCGGCGGGAGGCCCTCGTCGCCGTCGTCGTCCATGGGCGGCGGCGCGCTCGGCATCCTCGGAGCGGGCTTCGGGTGTAAGACACGGTTCGTTTTTTTGGTAACTACCCAGCTTTCCTCCGCTTCGTAGCTTGATACCGGCGAAACGGGCTGATCGGGCGGCTCTTCATGTGCTTGGCCA
>JAKAUH010001059.1 GCA_021818605.1 Planctomycetota bacterium | reverse complement strand
CAAGGGGTCGGCGTGGGCCGCGTCGACGTTTCCCCCGGCGTGGCGGGCGAGCACGTCGGCGACCGATGATTGCCAGAGCGACAGGCGCGGGTCGGAGAATCGCGGGAGCGGGATTGGGAGCGGCATCGGCATCGGCATCGGGTCGGTTCCTCGGGCCGGCCTATCCGGGCTGGCCTGGACGCTGGTCGGCCTGTTTCGATTGACGGTGGGGCTGGGCGGCACGGCGGATCAGCTCAGCGAGGAGGCGCAGGTGAGACCGGCGACGGGGGAGGGATGGAGGGCCTCGTCGTGCTGGGCGTGGGAACGGTCGCGGCGGACGGGCCGGCGGGTCGCGAACCGGCGGCGGGGCGGACCGCGGCGTCTCTCCTCGTCGTCGTCCCGGTCGCGGCGACCTGGGCCTGGGCCGGCCGGGTGGTCAGCGCGGTGAGCGTCGCTTTCAGCCGCGGCATGCTCGGGGCGGCGGCCAGCCTGCGGATCCGCGCCTCGTCGGCCCGGGCGTGACGCGCGGTTCTGGGGTCGGGTTTGTGTTCTGCGGGCTTCCTGGCGGCCTTCGCGGTCGTCGGTGCGGCAGCAGCCGTCGACTTCGCGCCCTTCGTGGCGGTCGACGCGGTCGTGGCTGCCGGCTTTGGTTCCGGCTCCGGTTCTGCCTTGAAGGCCGGGCTTCTCTTCGTCTCGGCGATCATCCCGGCGCCGACGAAGAAACCGTGGTGCCGAACATAGACGTGATAATCTTTCTCGGCGCTGGTCGGATGGGGGTGAAATCCGCGGCCGTGCATCGCCAGGGTGGCCCCCATGAAGATCGTGAACCTGCCGGGGTTCTTGCCGTATTGCTCGATCGCCTTCGGAGTGTGGAAGAGGACGACCATGTCCGTGACCTCGTGAGCCGCCTCGGCGCCGAGGCTGAGGCCTGAGACGTCCACGGGCTCGGGATGGCCCCACTCGCCTTTCTCATCCCGCGTCAGGAGGACCCCGTGGCCGCTCTTGCGCCCCAGGCCGATCCGAACCTCGACGATCCGGGGGGCGATCAGGATCCCCACCGCCCGCCGCAGCTCGTCCTGCGGGATGCCCGGCTTCGGATCGGATGAGATCTCCTCGAGCAGTTGCGCCGAGCGCCAGACGGCCATGTCGTCCTCGGATGCCTGGACTGTCGCCGTCGACATCCCCGTCGACATCCCCGCGAGGCCGAGGAACAGGACGCCCAGAAACCACCACCGCCGCCGTCTGGCGTTCATGGCGATCGACTTCCTTCCTTCGCAAGGACTGGCAAATCCCTCGCTCGGACCGCCCGCTGGCTCCTCCCGCGCCCGGATCATAGCCAATCGGGCGAAATGGGGAAGATCAGATATTCATCACGCTGGTATGAGAGCCGGGTCGGGTCTATCTGCCCGACGCGGAAGCAGGTCGGGCATTCGTCGGGCAAGAATGTCCGACCGACTTGGGGACGGGGTAGAGTCGGGCAAGAATGCCCGACCTACCTGGGGACGGTGCGGAGTCGGGCAAGAATGGGCCTTCCTACCCGACCGACTTGAACAAGTGGATTCCGGAAGACTCATCCGGTCCCGGCGCTCGCGACCCTGGGCGGAGAAAAATCGGGCGCCCCGGACACGCCCAACCCTCTTATCCTGTAGAACACAGGCGGAGGGCCGCCGGAATGCCCGCCGCGGCGAGTTGAGGTGAACCGAGGGGCAGCCGATCCGTGCGATCGGCACGGCGGCCCTCGATCCGACGACAAAGGATTCTCCTCATGTCTACCGGCGCACTGGGAGGCACCTTGCGGCACCTCCGCGATCTGTTTGGCGACGGCACGGCGGTCGGCCTCGGCGACGGGCAGCTCCTGGCCCGGTTCGCCGGCTCCGGCGACCAGGCGGCCTTCGAGGCCCTGGTGGCGCGCCACGGTCCGATGGTCCTGGCGACCTGTCGCGCCGTGCTGAAGCACGAGCACGACGTCGAGGACGCGTTTCAGGCCACCTTCCTGGTCCTGGCGAGAAAGGCCCGATCGGTGCGCGTCGGGGATGCGCTGGGCGGCTGGCTGCATCGGGTCGCGTATCGCGCCGCGGTGCAGCTCAGCGCTGACCTGAAACGTCGTCGACATTGCGAGTCCCAGGCCGCCATGACGACCCTGCACGCGAACGAGACGCGCTCCGAGCCCGACGTCGCGCCGATCGTCCACGAGGAGCTCGACCGCCTGCCGGAGAAACTCCGGCTGCCGTTGGTGCTCTGCGACCTGGAGGGGCTAACCTACGAGCAGGCTGCGATCCGGTTACGCTGGACCGAGCCGACCCTGCGCCATCGGCTGCTCGAGGCCCGCCGTCGACTGCGCGGGCGCCTCGCCCGGCGCGGGGTGACGGCCGGTGCGATGGGAGCCGTGATGGCCGCCTCGGCGGCCGGGGCCCGCGCGGCGGTCCCCCCTGCCCTGGTGCGAGCCACGGTCGCCGCGGCGGCCGGCGGGACCGCGTCGCTTTCGGTTGCGGTGCTGGCCGGGCGGCTGGCGCGGGGGCTGTTGATGGGCCGCGTCGGGCGCGCCGCCGCGGGACTGCTGGTCGTCGCCGTCATGGCCTCGGCCGGGACAGTTGCGTTCGTCGCGCTGGGAGGGCAACAACCCGACGGTGCGATGAAGGTGAAGCACCCCGCCGCGGCGGCGAAGAAGCACAAGCCGCCGGCCGAAATCCCGGCATCGGCCGAGACGGTCGAGGTCCGCGGCCGGGTGGTCGACCCGAAGGGCCGGCCGGTCGCGGGAGCCTCGGTGCGGATGTATCGCCGGGTCGGTGACGACCAGCCCGACTCGTCAACAAAAAGCGGGCCTGACGGTCGATTCACCCTTCGCGTCCGCCTGCTGCCGATCCAGGCGATGCTGCGACGGCCGGGCGCGATGTTTCCCCGCGTGGTCGCCACGGCGCCGGGGTCGGGTTATGGGCCAGGCTGGATCTCGTCTGTTCCCGAGCCCGGAGCGCCCGAGGAGGCCACGCTCCAGTTGGCCGAGCCCGGCCCGCCGATCGAGGGCCGGATCATCGACCTCGAGGGCCGTCCGGTCGCCGGCGCCCGGGTCAAGGTCGATCGGATCTGGCTCCCCCGCGATAGCCGCCTGGCGGACTGGCTCGCCCGCGCCGCCGAGCTCGGCAGCACCGGCCCGTGGGACGGCCTCGCGCCGATGCCCGCGGATCTCCTCGACGCCGTTACGACCGGGCCCGACGGCCGGTTCCGCCTCGAGGGCCTGGGCGCCGATCGGCTCGCCCAGTTGATCGTGTCGGCCCCGGCGATCGCCACGGCCCAGCTCTGGGCCGCCAACGTCGACGGCGCGACGGTCCACGCCGTGAATCTCCAGCCGATCGCCTCGTCGCGGTCGCGGACGACCTATTACTCCCGCCGGTTCGAGTACGCCGCCGTGCCCTCGCGGCCGATCGAGGGCACGATCGTCGACCGGGATTCCGGCCGCCCCATCGCCGGGCTGAAGATCGAGGGCATGGTGTACGAGAAGCAAAGCAGCATCCCCGCGCCGGGTGTCGAGGCAGCGACCGATGAAAAAGGCCATTACCGCCTGATAGGTCTGCCCGATGCCTCGTCGTACCGGCTCTTCATCCACGCCGGCGGCGGCCGGCCGTATCCGGCCGCGAGCTTCGTTGTCCGGGGCGGCTCGCCGCGGCCCGATCCGGTCCGCTTCGACATGACCCTGAAGCGGGGCGTGATCGTCCGTGGGCGATTGACCGACAAATCCACGGGTCAGCCGGTCGCGGGCATGATCACGCCCTTTGCCTTCCTCGACAATCCACAGGCCGCTGCGTTTCCGGGCCACGACGACGCCAACGAGACGTTTGCCCCGATCGATGACGATGGCCGGTTCGAGGTGGTCGTCCTGCCGGGTCCTGGGATCCTGGCGTGCTACGCAAGTGCCGGCCTTTATCGGCGGGGCGCGGGCGCCCGGTCGATCAGGGCGCCGATCGAGCCGATCGGGAACTCCCAGGGCGCCTTCCGCACCATGCCGAGCCTTTGCCTGATCGACAACTATCACGTCCTCGCCGCGATCGACTTTGCTCCCGGAGTCGAGTCCGTCACGCGCGATATCCAGGTCGAGCCGGGTGGCACGGTGACGTTGCACGTCGAGGACCCCGACGGCCGCCCGCTGGCCGGCACCACGGCGCGGGGCGTCAGTGACGTGGATTCGACCTTCGACGTCCCGCAGGAGTCGTCGACGGTCGTGATCCACGCGCTCGACCCGGCCGACCCGCGGCGCGTGGTGATTCGCCACGAGGGCCGGAAGCTCATCGGCGGGTCCTTCTTCAAGGGCGACGAGACGGGCGAGCGGACGATCCGCCTGCGACCGTGGGGTGTGGTCACCGGCCGGCTGGTCGACGACGACGACAGGCCGATGGTCGGTGTGCACCTGCGCAGCATGGGCGGCTTCGGCCCGCAGGCGCCGGCCGAGCAGGCGATGCTCCCCGGCGCCGGGGGCGAGGATGGCCTGGCGATCGGTCGCGACGGCCGGTTCCGCATCGAAGGGCTCGTGCCCGGTCTCAAGTACGGCGCCCGCGTCTTCGGCCCCAGCCAAAAGCGGCTGGGCGTCGCGTTCCGCGAGCTGGTCGTTGCGCCCGGGCAGGTGAAGGACCTGGGCGACGTCCAGCTCAAGCCGTTCGGGCGGGGGCAGTGAGACCCGACTGCGGGGATGAGCGTTGCGGGTCTGGCCTGTCGAACGGAGGGAGGGATGTTGGGCGCGAGTCTCATGACCCCGCGCCGAACAGGGCGGCGGCCGATTGATCGGATCAATCCGTTGCCGCTCGCTGGAGATTATATGAGGGCGCGGGTGGCCGCGCAGCTCGGATTTCTGTCATTCCCAATCGACATGAGTCAGGATACCATCCTCGCGGCCCGAGGGTATGCCCGGGCCGCGTCGGGATCGCGAGGTCATCGGGGCGAACGATATGGCCAGACGTCGAGGCAGTTCCGGAGCAACCCGCCGGGCGGGACCGCGGGCCGGGAAAAGGGCGAACAGGCCGCCTCGTGCGGATTCGGACAGCCCGTGGAAGGAGGCGCTCGACCAGTACTTCGAGCCCTGCATCGCCTTCTTCTTCACCACGGCGCATGCCG
>JAKAUH010000118.1 GCA_021818605.1 Planctomycetota bacterium | reverse complement strand
ACGGGGAACCCGCCTGTGCCCCGGACAAGAGAAAACATGACGGTATCCCTCACATTTATGTGTTTTTGTGATAGTGCATGACAGAGCGGCGCCGCGCGACTCGAGGGAATTGACTCCCCGACCCGCCGGCCACCGCGAGGTTCTCCACCAGGATTATACAACAGTTTTCACCCCGCACCCGTCGCGGTCGAAGACCCGTGATGGAGCGAGAGTGGGTCGGTCAGCGCCTCTGCCAGCGACGGACTCTGCCCGGTCCGGCGGGCGAGTGGCACCGGTGGACCGGAATGGCCCAATTCGCATGGCCGGGGGCGTAGGAGCGCCATGCCCGGTTGGTGGGCTCCGTAGGCCGTGAAGGAATCGAGTGCGGAGTCCGGATAGCGAAGGACGAATGGGTGGTAAGCCACACATCCTGAGGGAGGCATGGCCAGTTCCGCCATCCGCTCTTCGAACACCGCACTCCAGTTGTTTCACGAACTCAGAAGACCGCATTCATCGCGTCGAGCGACCGGTCGAGGTCGACGAAGAAGCGCTCGAGATAGTCGCCGTTCGGGACGGACTGCCCCTTGATGCCGGGCAGGATGCTCCGCTCGTAGAGCGAGAGCTTTTCCTTGGCGGCGATGACGGGCCGGATCGATGCATGCCCGGTCGTCTTCGATTCGCGGAAGCAGGTTTCGAAGGCCGCGTCGGCCTGCCGTCGCAGCCCGGCCGCCGTCGGGTCGTCGTGGATCATCCCGGGCCAGAGGATCTTGCCGGTATGGTCGTAGTGGGGATAGGGCGGATCGTTCGACCGGGAATAATACCGGGCGCGGTGATGGAAGTGCCGTGTCGGGCCGCTCCATCCGGGCAGCGATGTGATGGCGCTGTAGAGCGGTTGGAGGGCGACGGTCGTCTGGGCGCTGCGGGCATAAGCCCGCCGGTTGAGCCCGTAGGCCGACTGGTATCCCGGGCCAACCTGACCGTTATTGATGCCATAGCCATACGAGGGGCCGGCACCGAGACCGCCGAGACCGCCGTAGCTCACCCCGGACCCGTACTGGCCGGCACCGAAACCGCTGTAGCCCACCCCGGACCCGTACTGGCCGCCGCCGAGCGACGAGAATCCCCCGCCGAACCGGCCGGCCGTGGGGGCTCGAATGCCGCCGAACTGCGCGCGGGCCTCGCGCAGATCGGTCGCCGCCATGGCGAGGACCGCGGCCGCGATCAGATGGAACGATTGACGCGCTCTCATAGATGCTGCTCCTTCGCTCGTGGGCTCACTTCGGCGATCTGGCGGCCCTGTCCCCGAGTGCCTCAACAACCGCCCGCTCGAGCGCCCCGCCGGACTGCTCGACTGCGACGACCTGACCGTCGCGGCCGACCAGGAAGTTCGCCGGGATCTCCTCGACGCCGTAAGCCCTGGCGAAGTCCGCCGCGCCCTGGCCGTTGAGCACGTTGGTCCAGGTGACGCGGTGCCGGACGAGGAAGCGCCGGACGGTGGACAGGGCGGCCTTTGTGTCCTTGACGTCCTCGTGCATGGCATCGACGTTGATGCCCAGGATTACGAGCCCTCGGTCGTGGTACTTCCGCTCCAGCTCCTCGACGCCCGGGATCGCGGCGACGCATGGAGGGCACCAGGTGGCCCAGAAGTCAACCAGGACGACCCGCCCCTGGAGATCGGCCAGCGAAACGGGCTTGCCGTCGACATCGGTGGCGATGATCGCCGGCGCCGGCTTGCCGATCCGTTCGAGGCGGTCCGACCGGCCCTCGAAATGGCCCCGGATCAGCGGCGGTGCGCCCGGCTCGCAGGCCAGGCGGCAGACCTTGCTCGCGACTTCGTAACGGCCGTCGCGGATCAGGCGCTGGAGCAGCGACTCGCCGACGGCCAGGGTCAGGTCGACATCGAGGCCGGCGTCCGGGCCGCGGGTGGATTGCTGGATCAACCCCTTCCAGTCGTCGAGGATCTGGTCATGCTCGCCCTTGTCGGCGCGGGCCAGGAACCGGACGAGCGCGGCGAGCGCGCGGACATCGCGGCCGGTGGAGTCGGATGCCTGGCAACGGGCGGCGGCTGCCTCGGCTTCGCGGCAGAGGCCGTGGGTGATCGCCGGTCCAAGGAGCTGCCGGTAGGCGGCGTCCGCCTCGGCACCGTGGGTCTTCGCGGCCAGTGCGGCGAGGTCGGCGATCTGCCGGCATTGGAGGTCGTGCAATTGCCGCCGGTAGGAGGCATCGAGCTCCTCGAGCGACGCGAATCGTCCGGACGCCGGCGCGCCGGCCTGCCGCGGCTCCTGCGCGCCGGCCGGCCTGGCGATCCCGAGGCGGAGGCTGAACATTCCGACGGCCAGGATCAACGACATACGGATGGCTCGCATGGACCGGGAGCTCCTTGATCACGGTAGAGAGTGGTGGCCGCAGCGCGGCGAGCGGACGGCGCCTCCGCCTCTGTCGCCGGGCGGCTCGCCGTCACCGGATCGTCGCATCGCGATCCGCCTCGTATTCAAGTTATTGAAACCCGGCGGGATACTCGTTCGCAATGGCCCACCGCGCTATCGGGCTTCTGGCCCGGTCTCAACTCAAGGGAGTGCCCTGTTTCTGCTTCGCGACGAAGGCGCGGGTCGTGCGTTCGATTCCTTGCATGTTGCTTACTCGGGGCATCGGCAGAGGACGCAGTTCCGCCTGGGGATCTGCTGAGGAGGGATGACCTCGATCGGGTAGCGGTCCAGCCCCAGTCGGGGGACCAGCCAGGAGGCTTCGGTCTGGCACTGGTCGAAGACGCTACGGGTCATGAACTGGCGGGCGAGATACCGGCTGGCCGGCTTGCCGACCCGGATCAGGGATAATGGCCGCGGCCAAAGACCGGATTGACCGCCGCGACAGCGTGAATGCAGTCGCTGATCAGCAGGTTCCGCGGCGTGCTGATTGCCCGATACTCCGCGCGCCCGCTGTCGAGGATCGCCTTGACGCCGAGCGATCGCTCGTAGACCTGCGGCAGGATCCGGAAGGGTCCCCAGATGGTCACTTCTTCGCGATTGCGATAGACGGCGTCGAGTGTCTGGTACAGGTCCAGGTTCACGCCCTTCTCGGGGAGGAGCCTCCATGTGCGGACGTCGAGGGACTCCGGCAGCCAGCTAATCGTGTGCTGGTAAAGGGCGTAGCTGTTCGCGTCGGACCCCTCGCCCACGGCGCGGATGAAGGTCGCCCAGGTGTGGGTGTACGGGATCAGTTTCGGCCTCGGCTGCGAGCCGAAGATCATGACGTCGTAGAATTCTCCACCCTTCGCCTCGCCAGCGGGCCAGGCGAAGGCAAGGCCCAGGAGGGCGATGGCGAGAGGCCGCACCGTCGGGGCCATGGGAGCCTCCTCGATCGAGGGGTCATCGAGAACCCTTCTCCTTGTTCCTATACCACCACATCCGGCGCACGGGGCCGATCCCGACCAATCGCGGCGCAGGATTGTGCGGCCGGGTCGGATTTGCCGGATTCTCCGGGCGGTAGGGCCGACAGCAAGCGCCCCGGCCAGGCGACCGGACCGCCTGCCTGGTGACGGCGGATGCGGACTGCCGGCCGGTCCAGAGAACGTGGGTCGAGCGGGCGATGATCCATCCGATGGCCCGCCACATGGAGTGCTGCTGCGGCCGGAGGGTTCATCGTTTCTCCCCTCGAGTCGCCGTTTCTCCCAGGCTGTTCCCGACCGCTCTCAACATCGCCGCTGCCGACTCCTTTCCGAACCGCTTCTGGAGCCGTCGCAGGTACGGATATCCCAGGCGGATGAGGATGAGATGCGGCCGAGAGAATGCCAGGATGTCGTACCAGACCTCCCCGGTCGCACGGTCCCATTCCACCAGGAATCGCTCCTCGCCAGTCCCGGCGTGCTCCGGCAGCGTCCCGTAGGCGAACCCATACCGGCTGACCGGGGCCGGTTCGTCCACGACGTGAACAATCCGGCAGGCGTTCAGCCACCAGACTCCGAATTTATGGGCGACGACCGCCACGAGATCACCCGCCTCGATCGTGACCCGGGAGGGCCACGCCTCCACCCAGCCCAGGCGGAACTGCTCCCAGTGCTCCAGGGCGGCCTTCGCTCTCAGGAAGACCTCCTCGCCTTCGCCCAGCTTGATCCGGGTATGATCCACCGTATAGCCCTTCGGGGGCCGGGTTGCCGTTGCACCGACCGCCTCGTAGGTCAAGCCCAGGCCCGATTGCGATGCCAGGAACGCCCGGATCGTCTCGCGCGTCGGCCGCCGCAGAGAAATCATCGACCCTCCTTCGGTCCGTTGCCGCCTGTTCTTCCTCCCGCCTCCTGAGATATCATAGGCACTCGCCGCTCGCCGTCCGAACCGTGACGATCGGGATTCCGCAACAATGCCGACCGACGAGACCGCTGACCGGCCGTTGATCTTGCTCACGGGTGGCAGCGGCTACGTCGGCGGCCGACTGATCGCCGTGCTGGAACAGCGGGGTGCGAGACTCCGCTGCCTCGCCCGAAACCCCGACACGCTTCGAGCCCGAGTGAACGAGGCGACGGAGATCGTGCGTGGGGACGTCCTCGACGAGCCATCTCTGGACCGGGCGCTGGTGGGCGTCCATACCGCCTTCTACCTCGTCCATCTCATGTCCGGATCGCAGGACTTCGAGCGACAGGATCGGCTGGCGGCGGCGAATTTCGCCAGCGCCGCAAAACGAGCCGGGGTGAGGCGCATCATCTACCTCGGCGGTCTGGGCGACGACGCCGACCCCGGACTCTCGCCGCACCTCCGCAGCCGCCACGAGGTCGGCCGGATCTTCCAGGAGTCGGGGGTCGAGACGGTCGAGTTCCGAGCCTCCGTCATCATCGGGGCGGGCAGCCTGTCGTACGAGTTGATGAAGGATTTGACCGAACGGCTGCCGGTGATGCTCTGCCCCCGCTGGCTCACGACGCCGACGCAACCCATCGCAGTGGACGACGTGCTGAGCTATCTCGTGGCGGCGCTCGACTTGCCCCCCGGCGAGAGCCGGATCTTCGAGATCGGCGGCACGGATGTCTCCACCTACGGGGGCCTGATCCGGGAATACGCCCGGCAGCGAGGACTGCGGCGCTGGCTGATCTCGGTGCCCGTGCTGACGCCGTATCTGT
>JAKAUH010000797.1 GCA_021818605.1 Planctomycetota bacterium | reverse complement strand
CTCGGCGCAGTGCCGGACTCGGCGGGTGCGAGTCTCCAGTCCTATCACGAGACCTGGGCCACGCGCGGCGTTCGCGCGTGGGAAGAGGGCTGGTGGACGCTGACCACCGACATGGGCGACCTGCTCGCCCCGCTGATCGGCGCCGGTCCCGGCGAGGTCGTGTTCCAGCCCAATGTCACGATCTCCCACGCGGTTGGCCTCAGCGCGATCGACTTTCCTCCCGGCCGAAACCGGATCGTCACCGATGCGATGCACTTCCCGTCGATCCTTTACCTGCTCCAGGAGAGACAGCGAGACGGAGCCGCGGTCGCGATCGTACCCTCGCGCGACGGGATCACCGTCGACACCGGCCGGTTGATCGAGGCCATCGACGAGCGTACCGCGGTCGTCTCCCTGTCGCATGTCCTGTTCCGCTCCGCCTACATCCACGACGTCGCCCCGATCGCCGCGCGGGCCCGCGAGGTCGGGGCGATCACCATCATCGACGGCTACCAGGCGGTGGGCACGATCCCGGTGGACGTCCGGGCGCTGGGCGTGGATATCTACATCGGCGGCTGCCTGAAATGGCTCTGCGGCGGCCCCGGCGCGGCGTTCCTGTGGGCCGATCCGCAGCTTCGCGGCCGACTCGAGCCCAGGCTGACCGGCTGGATGGCACACCGGGAACCGTTCGCCTTCCAGCCCCGGCTGGAGCGTCGGGACGACGCCTGGCGCCTGCTGCACGGAACGCCGAGCATCCCCGCGCTGTACGCGGCCCGCCCTGGCCTGGAAATCATCCGCGAGGTCGGCGTCGAAGCGATCCGGGCGAAGTCGCTCCATCAGACCGACCGCCTGCTCCAGCGGGCCGACGAGTTGGGCTATCGCTGCACCACGCCGCGCGACCCCGAGCGCCGTGGCGGAACGGTCGCGATCGACGTCCCCAACGGCTACGAGGTCGCGCGGAGCCTCAAGGCCCGGGAGATCCTGTGCGACTACCGGCCAAAAGCCGGCATCCGCCTGTCGCCCCACTTCTACAATCGCGACGACGAGCTCGACCAGGCCGTCGAGGCGATCGGCGAGATCCTGGCGTCCGGAAGCTGGCGCGAACACGCCGCGACACGAACGACCGTCACCTGACGGGCGGCGTCTCCCGGCCGACGACCCGGCTATCGCGCGTCATCTTACCGTTCTATTAATGTTCGATTTCTTCGCGCCGCGCACAGATTGTCACGCAAGGCCGGGGTCCCGATCAACAAGCTGTCACCTGGCGTCCCGATCCCAACTGGCCACTGACCGCTGACCACTGACGACTGCGGCCGAAGGCCGCGCCGTGATTTCCGGGGCGAACTCGCCGGCATGCTGGCGCCTCTGGGTGGTAGGCGGCGGGTCCAGGCCGTTCTGTTCCGTCCGGATCGCGGAACGAAACGACCGCACGCGCTGGCCCCTCGGAGAGTAATCGATCATGTGTACCTCGCGCGACGTCCTGGCGCGGCCGACCCTGGTGCTGAACCGCTCGTGGCAGCCGGTCCACGTCACCACGGTGGTGCGGTCGCTGGTGATGCTCTGGAACGACTCGGCCCGGGTCATCGACCCCTCCGACTTCCGGCCGTATACCTGGGAGCAGTGGATGACGCTGCCGGTCGAGGTGGGCGAATCCTTCATCCGGACCTCGCGTGCCCCGCTGCGCGTGCCGGAGGTCGTCGCGCTCCAGCGCTTTGACCGATTGCCGATGGCCGCGGTGGCCTTCAGCCGCCGGAACGTCGCGAAGCGCGATCACTTCACCTGCCAGTACTGCGGCGCCCAGCCGGGTGTCGGCGAGGTGACGATCGACCACATCGTGCCACGGTCGCAGGGTGGCCCATCGACCTGGACGAACTGCGTCGCCGCGTGCGCCGGGTGCAATGCGCGCAAGGCCAACCGGACCCCCGATCAGGCCGGCATGCGGCTGCGCAAGCCGCCGTCCCGGCCCGACTGGAAGCCGCTCTACGCCCTCCGCGAGCTCGCCGTGGCACACCACATCGAGAGCTGGAGAGCGTTCCTCGGCCCGGACCACCGCAGCGCCCGGGCCTGATCGACCTGGGGCGGGACATGAGGTGCCGCCCTGGGCAAGTTGAAGGGATGTCCCATGACACCGGCAAGGAAGGCGAACGCATAACAGATGTATGGCTCACGAAGGAACCAAGGTCTGCCGACCCGATTCGATCCGATCGGATCCAGCCGTCCGGTCCGGTCCGTTGCAGGAGGTGGCTCCGCACGCCGATCCGGCCGGCTCGATCCGATGCGATCCGTTGCAGGAGACGGCTCTGTCCGCCGATCCGATCCGGTCCAATCTGATCCGATCCGGCCCGACCCTCCCGGTCGGGCCACCACAGTATTGGCGTAAACCGTTGTGCGTCAAATGGTTATCTGCGATTTTTCGTTTCAACTACCGGCGTTCAACCAACGGCCAGACAACAGGCCCTGCGGCCCGGGTCTGGGCACGGATTTCCCGGGATATGCTGCTGGTTGGCCGTCTGTGCACTGGTGGTGTTCGGCGAGGAGTGTCTAAGTCTTCCTCAGAGAATCCAACGCCGAAGGCAAGTCTCCCATGCTCAAAAACCCCTATTTTTGAGGCGTTTACGAGCCGTCTACGATCCGAGTCTCGGCAAACCATGTAGCGAAATACTTAAGCTCTTTGCGCAGCGGTCAGTAGCGTGGTGCCCATGCCGAGCAGGCGGCGGTCGCTGGCGCCGTGCTCGGTGAGCGTCCGGTCGATCTCGCGGAGGTCGCTGGTGAACTGGTCGAAGAACTCCTGCACCACCCGGTGATTCACGCGGAATCCCCATTTCTCCGAGCGGTGGAACAGTTTCAGGCTGGTGCTGATCGCCAGCCGGCTGGCGACCTCGCCGGCCGCCATGCCCCCCATGCCGTCGGCGACGATGAAGAGGTATCCGTCCTCGCCGGTATACGCGGGCAGACTTTCCGGCGGCATGTTGGCCTGGAGGATCTCCTGCTGCCGGCTGACGCGCGAGACAAGGAAGTTGTCCTCGTTGCGCGAGCGGACCCGCCCGGTATGCGACACGGCGCCGATCTCGGCGCGGACGTCCGTCGAGGCCGGCTTCGGGAGGCTCGTCTCGCTTGCCGAGGGGGAGATGACCACGTCGTATTCGGCCGTCTCGATTTCGGGTGGCTTCGACATCGGGGACGGCTCCGCGAGAGGTGAGTCTGGCTTTCGAGGCCGATGATTATCATGCCGATATGCGAAGCCCGCGGTAAAGTCATCACGGCCGTTCGAAAACGGCATTGTCGACCGTTGCGAGGGATGTCGGCAACCTGGCCGCGCCGGGGCGGCTCGTCCCCGGTTGACGCGGGATGTTATAGTTCGAGTGTGCTCCTCATCGGCCAGGACGAGCCGAGGGAGCGGTCGGGCCGGGCGCATTGTTCGGCTTAAGTTCCTGTCTGAAGAGGGTTTCCGAGATGTGCGGCATTGCCGGTGCGATCGACCTGGAGGGTCGTCGGGAGTTCCCCGCGGCCCGTCTGCTGGGGATGACCGGCGCGATCGCGCATCGCGGTCCGGACGACGAGCAGATCCACATCGAGCCGGGCGTGGCGCTGGGCGCGCGGCGGCTGTCGATCGTGGATCTCGCGGGCGGCCGCCAGCCGATCGCCAACGAGGATGGGTCGATCTGGGTGGTTCAGAACGGCGAGCTGTTCGAATATCCCGAGCTCCAGGCCGAGCTGAGCGCTCGGGGACACCACCTGGCCACCCGGTGCGACACCGAGCTGTGGGTCCACCTGTACGAGGACCACCGCGAGGGAATGTTCGAGAAGGCGCGCGGGCAGTTCGCCATCGCGCTTTGGGACCGGAACACGCGGACCCTGATCCTCGGCCGCGACCGCGTCGGGATCGCGCCGCTCTATTACACGATCGCCGACGGGTGGCTGCTCTATTCCTCGGAGATCAAGGGTCTGCTGGCCTCGGGCCTGGTCGCCGCACGGCCGGATCCGGCGGGAATCGACCTGTTCTTCCACACGTTCTGCGCGGGCACGTCGCGGACGTTCTTCGAGGGAATTCGCTCCATCTCGCCGGGGCAGTACCTGCGGGTGCATGACGGCCGGGTCGAGGGGCGGACGTACTGGGACCTCGATTTCCCCGACGCCGGCGCCGAGATCCGGATGGACGACCCGACGCCGCTGGTGGACGAGCTGGAAACCCTGATGCGGCGCTCGGTCGAGAAGCGGCTGCGGGGCGACGTGCCGGTCGTCAGCTACATCAGCGGCGGGCTCGATTCCACCGTCGTGCTGGGCCTCAGCTCGCGCGAGCGAGGCGCGGCGGTGCCATCGTTCACGATTGGCCTGGATCGCGCCGGGCCGGATGAGCGCACCAATGCCGCCGAGTCGGCCGCCGCGCTGGGCTCGCGCATGACGACCGTGACGATGAACCGCCGCGACATCGTCGCGGCATATCCCGAGCTGATCCGCGCCGCCGAGGCGCCCGTGATGGATAGCTCATGCGCCTGCCTGATGCGGTTGGCGTCGGCCGTGCACTCGCAGGGCTACAAGGTCGTGCTGACGGGCGAGGGCGCCGACGAGGCGCTCGCGGGATATGCCTGGTTCAAGACCCAGTCGCTGCGCGAGCGGTTCAACCGGATGGGCCTGGGCTTCATCAACCCGATGGTCCGCAACGCCGTGTTGCGCTCGATGCGGGGCGACCCGGCACACGTCCCGCCGCGGCTGGGGATTCGCGGCACGCGCCCGGCGCAGCAGGACATCTACGACCTGATGGCGCAGGCCCGGACGTTCGTCTATTCTGACGACATGTGGCGCCGGCTGGGCGGGCACAGCGCGTTCGACGACCTGGGCATTGCCAACGACCGGTTCACGCGGTGGGCGCCGCTGAACCAGTCCCTGTACGTCGGCTACAAGGTGATGCTGGCGGGGCTATTGCTCCAGGCCAAGGGGGACCGGGTGGCGATGAACTCCTCGGTCGAGGCGCGTTATCCGCTGCTCGACGAGGACGTGATCGCGTTCTGTGCGTCGATCGCGCCCGAGTACAAGCTCCGCGGCCGGACGGACAAGTGGCTGCTGCGCCAGGTCGCCGCGCGGACCTTGCCCAAACAGATCGCCAATCGCCCGAAGACGATGTTCCGCGCCAGCCGGTCCGAGGCGTTTCTGGCCATCGACCGGCCCGGCTGGGTCGATCAGCTTTTGAGCCCCGAATCGCTCCGCGCCACCGGGTACTTCGACCCCGAGGGGGTTGCCCGCGAGCGGGCCGCGCAGGTGCGCTACCCGACCGTGACGCCCAGGCGGATCATCATGGACCTGAGCCTGACGTGCGTGGTGGCGACGCAGCTCTGGCACCACACTTTTCTCGGCGGCGGCCTGTGCGACCTGCCCGTCTGGGAGCCCGGCGCGATGGTCCGCGAGCGCGACCGAATCCCGATCCCTATCGGCCTTCCGGCCGCCAGCACGCCGGACGCCGCGACGGCGCGGTGAGGGCAGTTGAGGCCGGGCCGATCGGGGGATCAAGCCGGGGCTTCGAGCCTCTGCTGGATGAACCCCGGCATGCCGCGGAAGGCGGCCTGGTAGGTCGTCTCGAGCGGGACATTGATGTAGGTATCGGCGTCCAGGAAGAGCGGCATGTCGGGCAGGGGTTCGCCGAAGGCCACGTGCTCGATGTACGCCTCGACTGGGACCACCGCCCGGTACGAGCACAGCGTCAACGGCTGCGAGCCTGGCACCTCGTCCTGCTCAGAGCCGATGTTGGCCCAGATGGCTCCGGCCATTCCTCCGGGATCGTGTTTACCGGGTCGGAACAGGTCCACAACGACCACGTGAATGACGTGGGCGAGGGCCGTCTCGACCTTGTTCACGAAATCCTGGACGGTGGAGGGCCGGTCCTTGGTAATGGGCGAGACGATTTCCAGCAGGGAAACGACCTGGTTACCGCTGACGTGGCGGATGACGAGGGTCCGCCGACGAAAGCGGTAGACGGCGTCAGAGTCGGCCACGAGCTTCCTTGCGATCCGGGGCGGTGCTTCTGCAACCGCGATGCCTCCCGGCCCTGCGACTCCAGCAGGGTCCGTACTCGACCCGCTACCGGGGGAGTTCAGTGTCAGTACATCGGGGATCACGCCAGCCGACCGCTGATCGGAGAGCGCGTAATAACCTGCGGGGAGGACGCCACCGTTCAGGGTTTCCTTGAGGTGGATGATCCACGAGTTGTGGAAGTCGTGAAAGGTTGCCGTATCGATTTTGTTCCAATCATGCACTGGCATGGCAATCGCTCCCTGAGACAATCACTTCCCCTCGACGATCATCTCTCCGTTCATGACCATCCAGTGCCCGGGAAACGTGCAGAGATACGGATAGCGGCCGGGGGTCTTCGGGGCGTGGAACGAGATGATGAACTGGTCCTGCGGGCCGACGATGTCAGTATAGACAATAACATCCTCCGTGCGGGGGATGTAGTGCCGCGTGGCGGCGTCGGGCTCGGCGACGATCTTGTTGACCAGGTCGCCGACGCGATAAAGCGTGCCGGGGCGGATCAGGGCCCAGTTGTGCGGCACCTGGTCGGGGTTCAGGAACGTCAGTTGGATTGCCTCGCCGGGATGGACCTTGAATGAGCGAACCGTGTAGCTGAGGTTCTTGCCCGCCTCGATCGCGATCGGCCGGGCACTTTTGAGCCGCCCGCGCCAGGGGTTCGGGGCCGGGGGATGGGCCATCGCCGCCATGTCGGCGAGGATCGGGTGCGCGGCGATCGTCCTGGATTCCGGGCGATATCCCGGGAAGCCCGTGAACGGCGGGGCCATCCGGTGCACCGTGGCGTACAGGTCGACCGGCCGGCTGGCGTCGGTCCGGACTTGCGGGTGGAGCTGGTTCACCGGCTGGAGGTCGGGCAGCTCGAGGAACAGCGTCTTGCCGTCGGCCAGGACGTGCGCCGAGCGGATCGTGAGCGGGTCGTGACCGGGCTGGCCGGTGTGCCGCGGCGAGAACTCGGGCGAGCCGTAGCCCGAGCTATAGCGGTAGTTCCACGCCTGGGCGAAGTGGCTGCGGGCGTTGCCGGCGATCGCCGGGTCGAGCGGGCGCGAGAACCGCACGAGCACGCCGTTCTCATGGGCATGCCACTCCAGCGGGAGCTGCGCGGGCTCGCCGGTGTAACGCACTCGCTGAAAGCAGCCGTCGGCCGGTGTGTACGTGCCCCAGCCGGTCATCCCCGAGACGTAGAGCTGCCCGTCGCGCGGGTTGAACCGCCCTCGGTGGACGCCCGACTGGAACTCGCCCGGCATCGGCACCGCCGCGCCCTGCGAGCGGTCGCCCACGCGGTCGCGCAAGAGCAGGAAATACGTCCCGGTGCCGAACGACAGGTGGATCATCTGACCCTGAAGCGGTCCGAATCGTTCGTCGGGCACCGTGACCTGGGCGCCGCTGGAGTTATCCATCCCGCGGGGCAGGTAAACGAGCGGCAGGTCGGGCGGCCGGCCGCCCTTCGGGCCGAGGTAGCCGTAATGGCCGCCTTCCCTGATCTCGCAGACCATCGACGCGGGCGTCCATTCGCCCTCCGAGCACGGCACGGTGATCGTCCCGTCGGGTGAGAGGCCGAGGCCGTCCGGGTTGCGGAAGCCGGTGGCGATCACCTGCGCCGGGCGGCCATCCGGCGGGATGCGCAACAAGCCCTGCTTGCTGGACGCCGTGTAGAACCTTCCCAGGCGGTCGCGTTGCAAGCCGCTGACAAAGTCGTGGCCGCCGGGCGACGTCGAAATCGTATTGTTGACGCACTCATAAAAGTCGGCCTCGCCGTCGCCGTCGATGTCGTGCAGGCGGGTGATCTGGTCGCGGCCCAGCACGTGGACCTTTCCGTCCACCACGAGCAGGCCGAGCGCCTGGTGCAGGCCCGAGGCAAAGCGCCGCCAGCGGACCGATTTGAGCGAGGCGTCGAGGCCGTCGACGTGCCAGACATCCCCAACCATCGTACAGAGCATGGCCGTTCCATCGGCGAGGAAATCGTGGTCGCCGAAGAACATCAGGGCCTTCCACGGGTTGTCGAACGGCGGCTCGATGACGTCGATCGCATAGGGACCGGTCTTGCCGGTCCGTCCCGAGGTCGTCAGCACCTGCGGCCACTGCGCGGGGCCGCCGCCGCGGGTAAGATGCCGCAGCGGGTGCTCGCTCGCCGGGGTGACGACGCGGGTGAACCGGCCATCCTCGGCCCAGGGGGCGTCGAGCATCTCGACGTCGCCGATCCGATATGAGAACACCACGCGGTTACCGTGCCGGTAGAAGCCGTGATAAACGAATGGCTGGTTAGGCTTCGTGCCCTCGGGGCGGGGCAGCGGCGTGCCATGGAGGATCACGCCGTCGAGCAAGCCGTGACGCTTGGGGTCGAAGCGAAGGAATCCGCCTGTCCAGGCGGCCTCGTAGCAGAGGGTCTCGGGGTTGAAGCACGCCGAGACCTCGCCGTGCTCGCCGAGGCGGACGCAGACCGCCGTGGGAACGGTAACGCCGGCGCCGCGGAAGACGCCGCAAAGCAGGGATCCGAGGTCCGTCTGGTTCCACCGGCTGTCGACCCAGTCGAAGTCGCTCTGGTTGCCCCAGTGGCCGAGCGTGCCGCCGTCGAGGCCCGGATAGGCCGGCAGCAGCATGGGAACCACCGGCTCGCGGCCGAAATGCTCCGCCTCCTTCGCGTAGAAGTCGTACAACCGGTCACGGTTGACGCGGTGGTTTCGGTTCGGCCAGTCCTCGGGGTGGATGGGTGCCCGGCTGTAGGAGAAGCTCGCGGGTGCATGCGAATGGGCCGGTATCAGGCCGGAAGCCGCTCCGCCGGGTCGGCCGAGCTCGATCAGGAACCGGACGAGGTCCCTGCGCTCGTCGGCCGTCATCGACGCCGCCAGACCTTCGGGCATCAGCGTGCCGCCGGGGCGCACGCCATCGATTTCCTCGCGCGCGATCCGCACGGGTGACCCGGTTGCCGGGTCGCGCAGTGTAAGCGCGTCGGGGGTTTCGGACACGCGGTAGCCCTGGACGATGCGGCCGTCCTCCCTGGCGATGGTGACGACCTGGTAGCCCTCCTTGACCTTCCTCGCCGGCCAGAGCAGCGACTCGACGATTTCCTCGGGTTTCGCGCTCATGCCGACCGTCGACAGGTCGGGACCGATCGTTCCCCCCTGCTTGCCCACGCGGTGGCACGAGAGGCAGGCGAACTTCGGCGCGGCGATCACCTGGGCGCCGCGGCCGGGGTCGCCGTGAGCCTGGGCCTCGGCGAGGAGGGCGGCGAGCTGCGCGGCGTCGGCCTGCTCCTTCGCGGTCGCCGCGGCCGGCGCCGGCGCCGGTACGGGCGCCTGCGCTTTCGGCGCTGGCGGGACGGGGGTGCGCGGCGTCGGCCTCGGGCCGGGTTTCTTGCCGTCGAGCTGCGGCACGAGCCAGTCGAGGCCATCCAGATTGTCCTGAAGCCGCTGCTCGGCGTCGTCCATCGTGTGGCCGAGGATGCCGATCAGCCCGCGATAGCCGCTGTCGCGGACGATCCGCAGGATCTCCAGGTCGCGCGAGCCCTGGCCCAGCGGCAGGATCTTCCGCCCGACGCGATCGCCGTGCCGATCCATGCCGTTCAGGTTGATCGCCACCAGGTAAGGTTTCAGCATCGCGAGCACCGCGGGCAGCCGATCGAGGTGCTCGTGCCCGTGGTGAAGGTTGTAGACGATGCCGACGTTGCGGATTCCCTGCGACTGGAGGCGCTTGAGGATGGCGAGCTGGTTCTCGGGCTCGCCGAACCAGCCGCCGTGGTTGTACAGCGCCAGCGAGCAATTCACCTGGGCGGCCTCCTTCGCCAGCGGCGCCAGATCGTCGGTGGCGGCCCTGATCCGGCGCTCCTGCTCGGGACCGGTCGCGCGATCGGCGCCCAGGTCGAGCAGGACCCAGAGCTGCGCCTTGACGCCATGCCGCGCCAGGGTGTCGAGGATCAGCCGCGACTCGCGGTTGAGCTTGCCCGGCGCGACCCAGAAGGCGTCAAGGGAAACGCCGTGTTTTTTGAGCGCGGCGATCTCGGCGTCGAAGGTGGGGATGTGCTCGGCCCGCCAGTCGTAGGCGAAGTGCTGGAAGCCCAGCCGGTGGAGCATCTCGGCCCGCGCCTCCGGCCCGCGCTTCTTGCTGTCGAACGGGACGATGCACCAGGCGATCAGGTGATCACGGGCGAAGAGATCCCCTGCCTTGCCGCTGGCCGTGGGCTCGCCACCCTCCCCTGCCCTGGCGATTGGTGAACTCGACAGCACGGAGAACAGCGCGAGGAGGATGACCGCGCACTTGGTCGGTTGGCGGGAAGCATTCATCAACGAATATCCTGGGTATGATCGATCGGTGGAGGGAAAGCCGCGATCCTTGACACCCGCCCGGCGTGGCCCGTAGATTCGTCGGTCGCCACGTATGCAGCGTAGGGGGTGCCGTCCGCCCCGTCAACATCCCGACCGCGGGGGTGGACCGACGGCCCCGCGACGATCCGGTCCGCCGCGTGGGAGGCGGCACGATGCCTGAGACCCTGGCGGATCACCTCAAGCTGGGCGGCGAGGCCTACGAGCGCGGCGACCTCGCCGCGGCGCGGGTGCATTTCGAGAAGGCGCTGGCGATCGATCCCGGCGCGAACATGGCCCGGTACAACCTGGGGGTCGTCTACCGCGACCTGGAGATGGACCAGGAGGCCTGGATCCACTTCATCGACGTGATCGCCCGCGACGGCCGCGCGGCCGGGGCGTTCAACAACCTGGCGATCCTGGAAGAGCGTCTGGGGATGTACCAGGCGGCCGAGGCTCATTATCGGCGAGCGCTGGCGATCAAGCACGAATTCCCGGACGCCCATTTCAACCTGGGGATGCTGCTGCTGCGGCTCGGGCGGTTTCCCGAGGGTTTCCGCGAGAGCGAATGGCGGTGGAAGACCAGCAAGTTCACGCCGTTTCGGGTGCCGCACCCGCTCTGGGACGGCCAGCCGCTCCGGGGGACGCTGCTGGTCCACAGCGAGCAGGGCGCGGGCGATGCCATCCAGTTTGTCCGGTATCTCCCCATGGCGGCCGAGCGGTGCGACCGGCTGATCTTCTTCTGTCCGTTGAACCTGTTCTCGATCTTCGAGGGACTGCCGGGCGTGGCGCAGTTGCGCGGGCCGGGCGAGGTGCAGGTGTCGGAATTTCAGACGTACCTGCCGCTGCTCAGCTTGCCCCTGGTCCTGGGGACGACTCTCGAGACGATCCCCTGCTCCATTCCCTATCTCACGCCCGAGCCGCGGACGATCGACCTCGGGCTGTCCTCGGTGGCGAATCCCCGGCTCAGGGTCGGCATTGCCTGGGGTGGTAGTCCGACACATCAGAACGATCGCCATCGCTCGTGCTGGTTGCGCGCGCTGGCGCCGCTGTTCGACGTGCCGGACGTCGCGTTCTACAGCCTCCAGGTCGGGCCGCAGGCCGGCGAGCTGCGCGAGCCTGGACCGTGGACCGGCCGCGTGGTGGACCTGGCGGACCGGCTATCGGATTACGCCGATACGGCGTCGGCCCTGCGGCAGCTCGACCTGTTGATCGCGGTGGACACCTCGGTCGTGCACCTGGCCGGTGCCCTGGGTGTGCCCACCTGGGTGATGATCTCGAGCCGGAGCGACTGGCGGTGGCTGATCGACCGCGAGAACACGCCCTGGTATCCGAGCCTCCGCCTGTTCCGCCAGGCCCGCCTCGACGACTGGAACGAGTTATTCTCCCGCGCGGCCGACGAGCTCACCCGCTGGGCGCCGCAACCCGCGGAGCGAACGGCGGTTTGATCCGATCGCTTTCAGTCCGTGAGCGCCGAGAGACTCGTGCCGATCGCCGGTGCGGGGGAAACCGCCGCCGGGCCGCCGCGCTGGGGCGGGCGTGGAGCGGGTGCTGAGGGTTGGCCCTGGGGGTTGGTGCCGTGTGCCAGGTCGCGGGCCCGGGCGGTGTCGGCCGCCGAGCGTGCCTGATCGCCGCGTCGCAGGTAGACCGCCGCGCGGGCGGCGTAGGCCCGGGCGTAGTCGGGCTTGAGCCGGATCGCCAGGTCGAAGTCGAGCAGGGCGCGCACATCGTCGCCTCGGCGCGCGAATGCCATTCCCCGGTTATAGCGAATGACCGGGTCGTCCGGGCGCAGGCGGCTGGCCTCGGTGTAGTCGAGGATCGCCGGGTCGAGCTGTCCCAGGGCGAAGTGGGCCAGCCCCCGGTTGTTGAAAACGAACGGGTCGGAGATTCCCGCCCGCACCGCGCTGTCGAAGGCCGCGACGGCCTCGGCGGGCCGTCCGAGCGCCAGTAGCGTGTGGCCTCGAGTACGGCTGAGCCTGGCCGGGTCCGAGTGCACGCGCAGCCGGAACGTCGCCTCGGCCGGTCGGGGTCCGCCCCGGACGATCATCGTGACCGGCACCGTGGCGTCGTGGGCGTCGAGCCGGGCCCGGATGACCGCGTTCGCGACGTGCTCGCCCACGGGTATGGTCACGACAGGTATGCGGACTGCGGCGGGCATGCCGCAGAACTCGACGGACAGCACGCCGGCGGTGCCGCCGCGCTCGATCTGGATCGGAATCGAGCGCTCGCGACCGGCCTGGATTTCGAGCACCGCGGGCATCGCCACCCGCGCGCCCGGCCGCGCGGGCTCTTGCGGCGGCGGGGCCGGCCCGGGCGGCTCCGCCACGTGTGGGACGGTCGATTGCCACGATTCCGTGCGGAGGTTCGCCAGGACCGCTTTCGTCCGGGCCACCACCCGGTCGTACCGCGGCCCAAGCGCCGAGAGGTCCGGGTGGCAGGTCGCACGAATGGTCTGCCAGGCGACCGTCGGCTCGGGAGAAGGGGAAGATCGATCCGCGACGGTCGGCGGCCGGCCATGGCCCGGCCGGGGGAGCGCCGAGGGCGGCTCGGGCCGTCGCCGGGGGCGGCGCGATGCGTGGGCGTTCGCGACTTCCGGCCTGGCCGACCGAACGGTCGCAAGCCTCGGTGAGTCGGTCGGCGCACGATTCGTCCGTTCGACCCGATCGGCCTTCGCCATCGAGGCGAATGCGAGGCTTTCCTTCCGCTCGCGGGCTGATGCCGCCGGCACCCCGGCCTGTCCGTGCGGCCTCGCCCCCAGCGACCAGCAGATCACGCCGGCCAGCAGGGCCGCCGCGGTGATGAGGATCGGGGACGCCTTTCGCCTCGGAGCGACGGCGTGGACCCGGACGGTCGCCAGGCTCGACGGGGCCATCGGCATCGGCTCATTGACATCGGCGGGGCCCATGAAGTAGACGCTCCCGGCCAGCGCCTCGTCGACCGGTCCGGTCACGCGGGCCGAGGCCGAAGGATCGTCGTCCCATTCGCCGGACAGCGGCGGAATCACCACCGCCGAGGAGACCTGACCGCCCCGGGGTTCGATGCCGTCGGCTTCGAGCGTGTCGGGCGTTCCGAGGCATGCCGCGAGCGCGGCCATCAGCGCCCGGCAGTCCGGCCACCGCTCGGCCGGATCCTTGGCGAGTGCTCGCGCGATCGCCGACCGCTCGGGCTCGGGCAGGGTCGAAAGGTGAGGCTCACCGAACAGGTGCCCCATCATGACGGCGGCTGGCGGACCGACGAACGGCAGCCGTCCGGCGCGGAGCTGGGCATAGGTGATCGCCAGCGAGTACTGGTCGGCCGCGGGCGACACCCGGCCGCGGAACGTCTCCGGGGCCGCGTAGGCGAAGGTCAGCCCGCACTGCGACCGCCCCGGCCCGAGCGGTTCGTCCAGGCACGACAGGCCAAAGTCGGCCACTTTCACTCCCTGGCCGATCAGCATGATGTTCTGCGGTTTGATGTCGCGGTGGTGGATCGCGACTCCGGCGCGGCCCTCGAGCTCATGCCGCGGCTCGTTGAGGAAGTCGACCACCTGGGCCACGTCGCCGAGGATGGCCAGCAGTTCGCTTCTCGGGAGGCCAGCCAGTCCCGCAGTCCGCGCCTCCACGAAGCGGTCCCACAGCGACCGATCGGCGAGTTCCATGCCGATGATCAGCCGGCTCTCCGTCTGCCAGGCGCCGAAGTAGGCGAGCAGGTTGGGATGCCTCAGGGCGCGGAGGATCCTCAGGTTGGCCATCTCACGCCGGCCGAGGCCATTGCTCAGGGGCACGATTTTGAGCGCGACCCGCAATCCGCCCGGTGCTTCGGCCTGCCAGACGTCCCCCGCGCCGCCCGACCCGATCCGGGCCACCAGGCGATACCCCGGAACCGGCTGGCTGCCCGGCCGATCCTCGGCCCGCGGAGGCTTCGGTGCCGTGCTTGCTCTCATGGCGAAGTCCAAACCATGATTTTCTTTCTCTCCAGGGCGATCGGCTCGCGTCTATAATACTCAGTGGAGGGGCGGAAGGTGCGACGTCCGGCGGAATCCCGGCTCCCGAGCGTCTCCGCGTTGTCCTTCGAGATGGTCGGGACGAGCGAAGGCTCAGCGGCCGATCGAATTTCCGGCCCGCGGTGGCCGACCCCTTGCGGTATCGGACCGAAGGCAACTTGCATATCCTGTACCACCGCCGGGCCTGCCAAACGCTCGACGACCACGAGGGGGATTCGGGCCGTTGTCTCGTCGGGCGGGCGCGGGGCTTGCGGCGTGACGTCAAATATCCTACGTTCCGACGGTCCGGGCGGTGCGTGTCATTGTTCACGTGGAGAAAGCACCGGTGGCCGTGGCGCGGGACGGTCGCCGGGTGATGATCCGGGTCTGGTGCAGCGATGTGGAATGGGGCGACGAGATGGAACCTGAGCTGAAACTGAACAGGCCTTGGCTGGTCGCGGTGTGGCCCGGGATGGGGAACGTCGCGATCAGCGCCGGTTATTTCCTCGTGGCCAAGTTGGGCATGCACATACTCGCCGAGTTCTCGGCCCTCGAGCTGTTCGACGTGGAACACGTGGTGGTCAAGGAGGGGCTGATCCGCATCAGCCGCCTGCCGCGCAGCCGGTTCTTCGTCTGGAAGGACCCGCGCGAGCAGCATGACATCGTGGTGTTCATCGGCGAGGCGCAGCCGCCGAAGGGGCGCTATGCGTTCTGCCAGCGGCTGATCGAGTTCGCCCGCCAGCTTGGCGTCGATCGGGTCTACACCTTCGCGGCGATGGCGACGGCCATGCATCCGGAGCATGCCTCGCGAGTCTTCGGCGCGGCCACCGACTCCGAGAGTCTTGGCGAGCTCAAGCGGCTCGAGCTCGAGATCGTCGAGGACGGCCAGATTGGCGGTCTCAACGGCGTCCTGATCGGTGTCGCCGCCGAGAGCGGCCTGCGGGGGGCCTGCCTGATGGGCGAGATGCCCCACATCTTCCAGCAGCTCCCGTTCCCCAAGGCGTCGCTGGCGGTGCTCGAGGCGTTCACGACGATCGTCAACATCCAGCTCGACCTCACCGAGCTTGCCGAGCAGTCGAAGGAAGTCGAGCAGAAGCTCGGCGAGCTGCTCGAGAAGGTCAAGGAGGCGCTGGAGCAGCAGCCCGACGAAGAGGGATCTGACGAGATGGAGGCCCTCGAGTTTGAGCCGGCCGCGAGCGAGGAGGGTCTTAGCGTCGACGATCGCGAGCACATCGAGTCCCTGTTCCGCCAGGCAATCCAGAATCGGTCGAAGGCTTACGAGCTCAAGCGCGAGCTCGACCGGCTCCAGCTCTATCGCGAGTACGAGGACCGCTTCCTCGACCTGTTCAAGTCGCCCGGCTAGACGACCGGGCGTCGTCGTTCACCTGTTGCGCTCCGCCTGTTCAGAGCCCCGTGCCCCCGGTAAAATGCGGGGAATCGTTCGATCATTGCGCCCCGCCCTGTCGAGTCCGCCAGCCATGCTCAACCAGGAACTCAAGCAGCTTGTTGTTTCGAAGGTCCTGCCCGCTGTCCGCACGCCCGCCCAGTATGTGGGGAGCGAGCTCAACAGCCTCGTGAAGGACCACCGGACGACGCTCGGGACCGTCTGTCTGGCCTTCCCTGACACCTATTCGCTCGGGATGAGCCACCACGGGCTCCAGGTGCTTTACAGCCTGATGAACGCCGAGGACTGGGCGTGCGAGCGTGTGTTCACGCCGCTGCCCGACTTCGAGGCGGCCATGCGGCAGCACCGGCTGCCGCTCTACAGCCTCGAGACGTTCACGCCACTGAACCGCTTCGATGTGCTGGGTTTCTCGCTCCAGTACGAGATCTGCGACACGAACGTCCTGACGATGCTCGACCTGGGCGGCATCGCACTGCACGCCGAGGACCGCGGGCCGGAGGATACGCTGGTCATCGCCGGCGGGCCGGGCGCGCAGAACCCCGAGCTGCTCGCGCCTTTTGTCGACCTGTTCGTCATCGGCGACGGCGAGCCGAGCCTGCCAGTCGTCTGCCGGATGTGGGCCGAGATGAAGGGCTCGGGCCTGTCGCGTGAGGAGAGGCTCGCGCGGATCGCCAGGAGCGTCGACTGGGCGTACGTCCCGCGATTCTATCAGCCGATCTACAAGGACGACGGCACGATCCTCGAGATCCGCCACACGCGCGACGACGTGCCCGAGGCGATCCGGCCCTGCGTGATCCGTGACCTGGACGGGATCCCCCTGCCCACCCGGCCGATCGTCCCGTTTGTCGAGACGGCGCATGATCGGATCGCCATCGAGATCATGCGCGGCTGCCCCTGGCAGTGCCGGTTCTGCCAGAGCACCGTGATCAAGCGGCCGCTCCGCTTTCGCACGGTCGAAACGATCGTGAAGGCCGCGCTCGAAAGCTACGAGGCCACCGGCTACGACGAGATCAGCCTGCTGTCGCTGTCGTCGAGCGACTACCCCGACTTCGAACGGCTCGTGACCCGGATGAGCGAGGTGTTCACGCCGCTGGGCGTCAAGATCTCGCTCCCCAGCCTGCGGATCACCGAGACCTTGAAGAAGATCCCCGCGCTTCTGGCGGAGGGCCGGCGGAGCGGTCTGACTCTCGCGCCCGAGGTCGCCCGCGACGACATGCGCGAGCAGATCCGCAAGCCGATCGATAACCGCGACCTGTACGACGGCTGCGCCGAGGCATTTCGCCGCGGCTGGCGGAAGGTCAAGCTGTACTTCATGTGCGGCCTGCCAGGCGAGCGCGCGGCCGACCTCGATGGCATCATCGAGATGGCCGAGACGATCGCGCGGATCGGTAAGGAGGTGACCGGCCGATTCGCCGAGGTCACCGCCAGCGTTTCCAACTTCATCCCCAAGCCGCACACGCCCTACCAGTGGAACGGGGTCAAGGATCGCGAGTACCTCCACTGGGCGCACAGGTATCTCAAATCGCGGGTGAAGATGCGCGCGGTGACGGTCAAGTGCCATGACATCGAGCGGAGCCTGCTCGAGGGCATCCTCACCCGCGGCGACCGGCGGGTCGCCGAGGCGCTCGAGGCCGCCTGGCGCCGCGGCGCCCGGCTCGACGCGTGGGGCGAGTACTTCAACCCGCAGCTCTGGTGGGACACCTTCGCCGACCTCGGCATCGACGTGCCGTTCTACAGCCACCGCGAGCGGCCGATCGAGGAAGTCCTTCCGTGGGACCACATCCAGATCAAGTACGGCCGCGCGTACCTGGCGAAGGAGCAGACCCGCTCGCTCGTCCAGCTTGAGGCCATGGCCGGGGCGGTCTGAGGGCGAACCGCTAAGATTCCGGAACCCGTTCGAGGTGAAATGATAACCTCCGGAGAACGACCATGGCGACCGCGTCGCAGACGAAGCTGATGACGGCCGCGGAATTCCTGGCGGCGAATCTGGGCGAGGGCGTGTTCGAGCTGGTCCGAGGGGAGGTGATCGAGGTGCCGCCGCCGAGACCGGATCATGGAATTGTCTGCGCCAACGCCTCGGGTATTCTCTGGGATTACGGTCGGCGGTCGGGATATGGATACGCCCTCTCGAACGACTCGGCGGTAATGACCGAGCGCGATCCCGACACTGTGCGAGGGGCGGATGTCAGCTTCTACAGCCATGCGCGCTGGCCAATCTCACAGGTGACCGGCGGCATCATCCCGGTCGCGCCCGACCTGGCCGTGGAAGTCCTCTCGCCCAGCAATCGCGGTGTATCGATCCTCAGAAAGGTCACCGAATACCTGGAAGCTGGGGTGTTGATGGTCTGGGTGATCAACCCCAGGAGGAGGCAGGTCACCATCTACCGGCATTCGGAGGACGATATGGTCGTGCGCGACAGCGAGTTTCTCGAGAACCTCCCCGAGTTACCCGGCTTTCGCTGTGCGGTTTCCGACTTCTTTCCCCCGGCTCCGGCTCAATGAGTACAATTCCTGGTCGCGCTAACCTGGCGACCGAGTTGACCGTTCAAGGCAAGGCAGGAGCAGCCTCGGGAGAATGACGATGGCGACCGCGTCGCAGACGAAGCTGATGACGGCCGCGGAATTCCTGGCGGCGGATCTGGGCGAGGGCCGATTTGAACTGGTCCGAGGGGAGGTGATCGAGGTGCCGCCACCACGGCCGGATCATGGACGGGTCGTCTCGAGGGCCGGCTTTAGCCTGGAATCCTACGGGCGAAGTACCGGCCATGGGTACTGCTTGACGGAGTCGGCCGTCGGCACGGAAACCGGCCCCGACACGGTGCGCGGTCCGGATCTGAGCTTCTACAGCCATGCCCGATGGCCGGAGCATCGGGTCGGTTCCGGGTTGCCTCCTGTTCCGCCCGACCTGACCGTGGAAGTCCTTTCGCCTAGCAACCGCTTCACAGCGATCCTCCAGAAGGTTGGCGAATACGTCGAAGCCGAGGTGCTGATTGTCTGGGTGATCAACCCGAGGCGACGGTACGTTGCGATCTACCGCCTCTCGGACGACGAGGCGACCTACGTGCGCGACGGCGAGTACATCGAGAGCCTCCCCGAACTACCCGGCTTCCGCTGTGCTGTCGCCGACTTCTTTCCACCGGCTCCGGCTCAATGAACCAGCCGCCGTCTCCCACGACCGGCCGACGCCCGCTCTGGCCGTGGGTGGTGCTGGCACTTGGCCTCATCTGGACCGTGGCGATCCGCGTGCCCCTGGTCCACAACGCCGAGGACCACCTCGACAGCGACCTGGCCGTCGACGGCCTGACGCTGCTCGACGCCACGCACGGCCACTGGCGGTGGCATTATCCCGGTACGCCCCACATGGGCATCCTGCCGGTGTTCTTCTCCTATCCCCAGGCGCTTGTCTTCGGCGCGAATCCCGTCACGCTCGTCAGCGGCGGGACGGCGATCTGGGCCCTGATCGTCGTGGCGACTTTCGGACTGGCGTGGCGGGCGTTTGGACCGTCGGTGGCCGCCTGGTCGATCGTCCCGCTGGTCTTCTCGTCGAAGGGGACGATCTGGCTCTCGGGCCGGATCACCGGCGGGCATCTGCTCACCCTCGGCTGGCACACTCTGGCCCTCGGCGGCCTGGGCGTCTGCCTGACGAGGGGCGGGTGGCGACGCGCTGGACTCCTGGGCGTCTGGTGCGGATTGGGCCTTTATCTTGACGCGATGTTCGCGATGTCAATCGTGGGGATCGCCGCGGCGGCCTCGCTCGAATGGCTGACTTCCGGGCGAGGAAAGTCCGGCTTGATCCTCGCGGCGGCCTTCGTTGCTGGGCTGCTCGTCGGGATCCTGCCGCGTGAGGTGGGGCGTTGGATTGACCCTTACGACGCCTATCCCGCGCAGTTCTCGGCGACGTTCGAGCCCTCCGCGGTCCTTGGGCATGCCGAATTGCTGGTCGACGAGTGCCTGCCGAGGCTGCTCGCCGGCTCGGGGCTCCGGTGGACCACCTATTCGGTCGGCCCACGTGCCGGGCGACTCTCCGTTGCCACCACGTTCTGGCCGTCATTCGCGATCCTCGTCGCCTTCGTGGCGGCCGTGGCGTGGCTGGGGTTCGATGGCATTCGATCCGCCGCGGCTCCGGGACGAGCTGTCGCTATCAGTTCCCTCTTTTCGGCCGCTGCGATCGTCGCGGCGTTCCTGGTGAACCGGAACATCTTCAACTCCGACAATTACCGATACCTGATCTTCCTCTTGACGCCCTGGGCGCTGGGGTTCGGCCTCGGTATGGACTCGCTCGTCCGGCGCGGGCGGCGCTGGCGGGCCGGCGCCGCGCTGGCGGCCGTCCTGCTCGTGGCGTTCATGAGCGACTCGACCCTCCGCTGGTATCAATTCCGCCGCTATGTCGACCCGCACGGAATCCCGACTCGACCGCCTCGCGCTCCGTGGTCGGAGGTCATTGTGAGTAGCGGTCGACGGCGACCGACTGCGTCGCCGCGGGGCCTGAGGGCGACCGGACGCTACACGATCCCGCCCGACATCACCCACGTCTTCGGCAGCTACTGGGAGGTCTATCGACTGTCGTTCCTCTCGGGCGGGCGGATCCGCGGGATTCCGAATGCGCGCTATCCCAACCGGTTCCCCGGCTGGTCATCCGGGCTGGGCCCCGGTCGTGGTAGGATACTGATCCTCTGGCCGGCCGAGTCGTCGCCGTGGAGCTCGAAGCCGGCCGCCGAGGTCGTCGGCGAGCGATTCGAGCGACTCCACTCGGCGAGGGGGGTCGCGTGGCAGCCGGGCTTCGCGACGGTGTGGGTCAACGACGGT
The DNA here is from genome assembly GCA_021818605.1 of Planctomycetota bacterium. Classification (GTDB taxonomy): domain Bacteria; phylum Planctomycetota; class Planctomycetia; order Isosphaerales; family Isosphaeraceae; genus JAKAUH01. Next base: position 6,028 of record JAKAUH010000797.1, on the reverse strand, counting down.
CGCGATCCCGCCGAACTCGAACGCCTGCCGGTCGTCGTCCCGTAACGCCAGGTAGACCCGTGGACAGGGCTCGCTCCGTGTCGTCCTCAGAATCTGAGTCGGTCGCAAACGAGAACCCCACCGCGTTCTTCATGCCGCCACGACACGGCCGTGGCGATCTGATCGCGCTGGCCGTGTGGACCCTCGTGATCGTCGCGTTCTTCTGGGACGTCGCCGCTCTGCGGAAGGCGCTGTTCTACTTCGACATCACCGAGATCAACTATCCCTATCGCGCCTTCTTCGCCGACGAGCTGAAGGCCGGTCGGTTCTCGCGATGGTGCCCGGACCTCTACTGCGGCCTGCCGCTTTTCAGCGAGAGCCAGGCGGGGTATCTGCATCCCTTCAAGTACCTGCTCTATCCCTGGCTCGCCACCTGGCAGGCCCTCAACCTGGACACCGTGCTTTCGGTGTGGTTGACGGGGTTGGGAGCCTATTTCTGGCTGCGGCGGCACGTCGGACCAACCGGCGGACTCACCGGAGCCGCGGTCCTGGGCCTGAGCGGCTACACCTGGGGCCACCTGATCCATACCAGCATGATCAACGCGCTCGCGAGCCTTCCCTTCGTGATCTGGGGACTCGAGTGTTCGTGGTCCTCCGGTCGATGGCGAGGCGCGGTGCTCGGCGGGCTGGCGCTCGCGTGCCAGGTCTTCGCCGGCCATCTTCAGGACGCTCTTTTCACTGTGGTGCTGGTGAGCATCTACGGGCTCTATCGAGCGGCGACCGAGTCCGGCCGGGGAGGTCGATTTCGCGCGCTGTTCGCGCCCGCGATTCTCGTCGTCGTGGGCGTGCTGGTCTCGGCCGTGCAGTGGATCCCTTCCAAGGAACTCCTCGACCGTTCGCCCCGCGCCGGGGGGCTGAGCTGGGGTGAGCTGGTCTTCGCCTCGTGGCATCCCGAGCTGCTGCCGACTCTGGTCGTCCGCGAGGCTTACGGCACCCGCGCCCGCGACACCGACTGGCTCGACGGCTTTTACCCTTACCATGAGATGAACGCCTACCTCGGACTGATCGCCATGGTGCTGGCGGTCGTGGGCGCGGGCGTCGCGTCGCGTCGGGATCGCTGGACGAGCTTCTGGGTCATCCTGGTGGGCATTGGGGCGATTCTGATGCTCGGGAAGTTCACGCTCCTGTACGATCACGCCAACCAGATCCCCGTGCTGGGCAGCTCGCGCGAGCCGGTGCGGTTCCATCTCTGGGTGGCGCTTGGTGTCGCCGCGCTCGCGGCGGTCGGAGTCGAGCGGCTGACCGGGCCCGGCGTTGTCTCGCTCCGCGGCGGGTTGATCCTGGCGGCCGTGCTGGTGATGCTGTCGATCCCGATCGCGATCTACGTCTACACGCCGATCTGGTACTGGCCGAGCAAGTGGAACAAGCCGTACCACCTCGACCGGTATCAGTGGCTGGGCCGCGAGTTGGTTCTGGGCGTGTTTCGGACGGCATTCCTGGCCGGCCTGGCCCTCTGGGCCGCGCGATCGGCGCTTCGCGCGACCGAGCCGTCGCGACGCGCCCGCTGGGCCGCGCTTCTGCCCCTGCTCGTCATGGCCGACCTGCTGGGCGCGCACTGGTATGACGTCGTCAGCGTCGACCCGCGGTACTGGACCGAGCCTCCGCCAACGGTCCGGCTGCTGCGCGCGGAAACGGGGTTTATCCGCGTCTTTGGCAGGGCCGACAAGAGCGCGGGCGAGCCGGGATATGCCTCCGAGCCGATCAACTTCATGGGGGTACGCGACCCGCTCGACTGGAGCCTTCCCCTGGCGTGGAACGTGCCCAGCTCGAAGGGGAACACGCCGATGTACTCCCGCCGGCTGTTTGACTTCGGGGATCCGACCGGCACGCAGCGCTCGTTTCCCTGGCGGCACGACCTGGAAGGGGACACGCATATCCTGCTGGGCAGGAACGTCGAGGGGGCTCGGGGCATGCCGGTCGGCACGGCGCTGCTCCATCGCAATCCGAATGCCTTGCCCCGCGCCCGGATCGTTGGCCGGCCGATTTACTCCTCGGGCCATCGGGAGGCCGTCGGCGATATGATCCGCCTTACCGGTCAACTCCGCGATCGGGTGCTGGTCGAGGACCCCAGCAGGCCGCTCGCGTCCACCGCGGTCTCATCAGGCACGGCCCGGATCGTCCAGGATCTTCCCGAGCGGGTCGTCATCGAGACCGAGCTCGACTCGCCCGGCTACCTGGTGTTTTCCGACACCTACGACCCCGGCTGGTCGGTGACGGTCAACGGCCACCCGGCGCCGATCTGGCCGGCGTACGTCGCGTTTCGGGCGGTGTTTCTCGGGAAGGGCAAGCACACCGTCGTCTTCACATATCGGCCGGCGGGATTCTTGGCCGGCCTGACCTTGACGATGATCGGGTTGGCGCTTGGGCTCGTCGGCCTCTTCCTGCCGAGGCGTCCCGTTGCCCTGGCGGCCGAGCATCACACGCTGCGCTGGTTTCGGGGGTGGCGCACGGCCTGGTTCGCGGTCCTGGCCGGCGTCGTGCTGGTCTCGGCCTTTAGCCGGGCTCCCGCGCAGCCGCGGCCGGGCAAACGCCAGCCGGTTGACGACGGGGGCTCGACGCTCAACCTGCCCGGGCGCTGGTGGGACAGCGTCCACACCTTCACCTGGGGCTCGGGCAAGTCGGCAATGAAGGTCAATCGACGTTGAAGTTCGAACAAAGCATTTCAGGTGTATCGGCATGACTCAATTCGATTGTCCCACCCGCGCGATTCCCTCGCCGACAGAATTCGGTGCCTGCTCGGGCTCGGATGTTCGGCAATGCCGCAAGGGCCGACGTTGCACCGCCGGCCCGTCGCGAAGATGATGGATCGCGGCCGATGCCCGAGCCTGCGCGGGACGAGATCAGTCGTCTTGCCTTGCGCGTCTTCGCCGACCCGTCATCTCGATCGGAGACCCGATGACACCGAGCCCGCCGATGTATCTCGAGGACCTGTCGGTCGGCCAGATCTTCCGCACGTCCTCCGTGCGGCTGGAGGCCGATGAGATCCGTAGCTTCGCCTCCCAATTCGATCCCCAGCCGTTCCATCTGGACGAGGCGTCCGGCCGCGCGAGCCTCTTCGGCGGCCTGGTCGCCAGCGGGTGGCACACCGCTGCTCTTACGATGCGGCTGATGGTTCAGGGTGAATTCCGGATCGCCGGCGGACTTGTCGGCGCCGGCGTCGAATCGATCCGATGGCCGCGGCCCGTACGACCGGGCGATATCCTCCGCGTCGAGTCCGAGATCGTCGAGATCCGGCCGTCCAGCTCGAACCCCGAGCGCGGAGTCGTTCGCGTGAAGAGCACCACCTTCAACCAGGATGATCAGCCCGTAATGGCGCAGGTCGCTTATGTCATCGTCCCTCGCCGGGAGAGGGCGAGCGGGAGCGAATGAACCTGCGACTTCGGTTTCACGCACCGGGCGTCGGCTCACCGATGTCCTCGTCCCACAACGACGGCCGCGCGCGAATGAACTCCTCCATCAGCCGGACGCATTCGATGTCGTCGAGGATCTCGAGCCGGACCCCGCGCGACCGGAGATAGTCCTCGGGCCCCCGGAACGTCCGGTTCTCGCCGATCACGATCCGCGGAATCCGGTAGAGGAGCGCCGTGCCCGAACACATGTCGCACGGCGAGAGGGTCGAATAGAGCACGGCGCGCCGGTAATCGGCGGCCGTCAATCGCCCGGCGTTCTCGATCGCGTCCATCTCGGCGTGAAGGATCGCGCTGCCGCGCTGGACGCGACGGTTATGACCCCGTCCGATGATCCGGCCGTCGATCACCAGTACCGAGCCGATCGGGATTCCCCCCTCGGCCAGCCCGGCCCGCGCCTCGTCGATCGACGCTTGCAGGAACTCGTCCCGGCTCGCGCCCACGCTCATCGGTTCTCCTCCAGACGACAGGGATGAAAGGAGATGAGCCGAGCCGGGATCTGGTCGATCAACTACCCGGCTCAGGACATCAAGGTCCCGCCGCGCTTCCTGTCGTGAATCGTACCCCTTCCGAATGGGGCACGCGACGGGATGCCGGCCTTGCCGAGGCGAACGAGCCCAGGCTCCTTCTTTTGCTTCGCATGATGCCCCTTGATCGGCGCCAGGCCCGAGTTGGTCGTCGCGAGCGCGGCGGCCGTGATGCCCGACCCGATCGGGGTGCCGTTGAGCAGGTAGCCGGTCGGCGCGGCTGGCGTGCCGCCGGGCGTGCCCAGGAATCCGATGGAGACGCTCTGCCCCGGCCTGATGGTGCCGTTGTAGCTCGCGTTCTTCAGCACGTAATGGCCGCTTGTGTGGCTGGCGATCACCGCGTTCCAGATGTCGTAGATTGAGGGCGAGAACTGGAACTGGAGGGTCCAGCCGTTGATCGTCGTTGTCCCCGTGTTGGTGAGCGTGAGGCCGGCGTCGAAGCCGGTGTTCCACGCGCTGTAGACTGTGAACACGACCGTCGCGCTGGACTTCGACGGAGGAGCCACAGTGACGCTTGCCGTCCCGGCGATTGAGCCGTTCGCCGCCCGGATCACGGCCGAGCCGCTTGTATTCGGGGCATGGTACACGCCGGCCGTCGTGATCGTGCCGACCCCGGACGCCACCGACCAGCTCAGCGCCGGCTGCACGGCCATCGCGTTGCCGAACTGGTCGTAGCCGACACCGGTGAACGACTGCTGGCCACCGGCCGCGATTGTGACCGGCGACGGGCTGACCCGGATCGCTGACAGCGTCTGGTCCACGGTGACCGCCACGCTGCTGGTCACGACGTATCCGGACGGGTCGCTCACGTCGACCTGGAAGCTGTAGGTGCCGGCCTTCGAGAAGGTCGCCACGACATTATGCGCGGCATTGGTGCCGTTGGTGTTGTAGTGCACCGGCGCGGGCGGCGTGCCAGTCGTGGTCCAGGTGTAGGTCAGGCCGGTAGTTCCCGATGGGTCGGTCGCTCCCACCGACAGGGTCGTCGAGACGCCCGTGACCGGGCTTGGCGAGGCGGTTGCGGCCTGGGTGATGGTTGGCCCGCCGCCGTTCGTCGAGGCCCGGCCCAGGTCGAGCACCGTCATCGAGTACGCGGGAAACGCGTAGGAGAAGCTCGACCCGCTCACTCCGAGGTTCGCCGTGAACGACGCCAGCGCCGACTGACCGTTGGTGGTGTGGCTCTGCGCCGTGTCCTGGGCTTCACCGTACTGCCAGGCCTGCGCCTGCGAGGACGGCTGGAAATTGGCGAGCTGGAACTGGCCGGTCAGCGAGCTGGTCGCGCTCTTGTTGATGACCAGCAGGTTGAGGTGCCCGTTCGCCTCGAGCACGGCGTAGACAGCGAGATCGGGCGTGCTGCTGCTGGCCTGGACGACCTTTCCGCCGGTCTGGATGATCTTCGAGGCGAGCTGCTCGGCGAAGTAGGTCGGATAGGGCACATAAGGCCCGGTCGCCGGCGCCGACCCGCCTGGGCTACCGATCAGGCCGTAGTCGCCTCCCTGACGCCAGCCATAAAGACTCGACGAGTTGTTGCCGCCCGTCGAGTAGCTGTTCCGCAGGTCCCACACGAGGGCGCCGTTGTACGGTGTCTCGAGCAAGGCGCCGAGCGAGTCGGCCACGAACAGTCCATTCACCAGGCTGGTCGTCTGCTTGCCAGGGTTGGAGTACACCGAGTTGAACTCGGTCGTCAGGAGCTGGACCTTCGATCCCGCCGCGCCCAGGTACTTCGTCAGCAGCGCCTGGTAGTCGGCCGCGCGCACCGCCCAGTCGTAGGGATTACCAGGGTCCCCGGCATTGCTGTTCGGGTTCGAGACGGTGTTAAGCAGCAGGTTCGAGTCGCTCTCGCTCCCCGGTGCCTGCACGTAGTTGTGGTCGCTCAGGAACCCGGGTGTGAAGCCCTGGCTCGCGCACTGCTGGAGCATGAGCGACGTCCAGTTGTTGTTGTCGCCCGGGCTCCCCACGTCCACCCCGATCGAGATGTTCGGGTCGATCTGTGCGGCGTAGGCCGCGAACTGCTTCGCAAAGGCGATGTAGGTCGCGGGATCGTGCGGGCTGGCGTGG
>JAKAUH010000781.1 GCA_021818605.1 Planctomycetota bacterium | reverse complement strand
TGAGCGGGCGGCCAGCCCCGATGACGTCCGCCGCATCTGGACCCGCAAGCGACGGCCGAAAGCAGCGAAGCCGCGGTGATCGACGCATTCCCGGTGAGCGACAAGGAGCGACAATGGACAGGCATACTACCGCCGCCGGGATCCCTGTGCAATCAAGCAGAAGTGGCGTCGTAAGGCAACGGAAAAGCGCCGATTCTTTCGATGACCTCTTTCGATGACCTTGTCCTTTCGATGACCTTGTCCTTTCGATGACCTGCTCGCCGCGCGTGAGAACATTCGCGTCCTGGAGGCAAGAAAGGGCTAAAAGGACAGGCATCTTACCGCTGCCCCGCCACTGGGACATCCATGCAGTCCCAGCGGAAAAGTGCCGTCCTTTTTGGGATCTTTGGGATCTCCTTTTGGGGATCTCTGTCCTTTTTGGGGATCTCCGGGGCGACTGGGACGACGTCTTCACCCGCATGGCCGAGGCGCTCGACGAGCCGTCGGATTGAGCGACGATCGGCGAGGTCGGGCTCAGTCCTCATTTCGAAAACTACCTCCGACCCGCCCTGGGCGCGTTGGGAAACCGTTCGGGATCGATGCGCGTCAATGCGTTGCCGGCGGCCTCGCGGACCCGGGCGTCACGGTCATGCTCCGCCGCCTCCTCGAGCGCGGGGATGGCGTCCCTGGCGTGCTCGCGGAACCCGGCGAGTTTGATGGCGGCCGTGCGCCGCATGTCACTGCGCTTATCCTTGAGAGCTTCGATCAAGGCCGGGATGGGAGAATAGGGCGGGAACTGTGCGGGATCGATGCGCGTCAATGCGTTGCCGGCGGCTTCGCGGACCCGGGCGTCACGGTCGTGCTCCGCCGCTTCCTCGAGCGCGGGGATGGCCTCCGTGGCCCGTTCGCCAAACCCGCCGAGCTTGATGGCGGCGCTGCGGCGGATGTCGCTGCCCTTGTGCCTGAGGGCTTCGATCAACGCCGGAACGACCTTTTCCGCCTCGCCCTGCGGCAAGGATCGAGCTGCGATGACTCCCTCCTTCTCCTTGCCCGACTTCAGATCCGCAATTAACTCATCGGTCGATTTCTGATTGCAGCCGCTGCTCGCCAATCCGCACAGCAACAGAATCAATCCCGTCCCCACGCGCATCACTCAGGTCCTCTGTTTGAATCGGGGTGAAGACCGGGGAACGGCCAGCGTCCACCTGTGGGTGCGGCATGTTCCCCGGCCGGTCATCAATAGGAGTTCCCCGAGATGATCTCGCCGCCGGCCCTGGTCATCATGTACTGGTACGTGCGGGGGTCGATGCCGCTCTTGAGGAAATGCACCGAGCCGTCGGCGAACAGGAAGTTGCATCCACCCGGGTGCATGCTCCAGAACACATCGGGGTCCCAGAGCGGGTTATCGCTGCTGGGCTTGTGCGTGGCGTTTCCATGGCCGAGGCACAGGGCCTCGTCGAAATCCGCGTTGTCATACGCGGTGCCATTTCCGGTGTTCTGGCACGCGGAGGGAGGAGTATAGGGTGTTGTCCAGCCAAGGGCCGCCATCCACGCCGGGCACCTGGCTCCCGTCACCGCGCCGACCCACGTGGTTGGGGAGTGGGCCGTGCAGCGCTCACCGATGGCGAGCGTGTTGCTCAGACCATCCGTGATGGTGGCATCCCTCGTGTTACTGTTGCGATAAAACATGCCAATGCCGGCCGCGCCAAACCCGCAGGTGATCCCGCTGCCGTAGATGCCGTCGGTGGGGTCTCCGGCGGTAATTGGACTGTCGTTGGGATCGTTGTTGTTGATGTAAAAGGGCTGAGGATTTCCGCCAGCGTTCATGAAACATTCCTCCCAGCCGCAGACGCCGGCATAGTTGGAATGCGCAACCGTGATGATGGGAGTGCTGAACGTGCTGTCGTAGAGGATACAGGGCTCCGGGTTGTAACCATCCGAGGGACAGAGGAAGACCTCCAGGTTCGTCAGCACGGCCGTGCCGTTGCTCGGGCTCCTGATGTCCAGGCTGAAATTGGCCGCGTTATACACCGTCTGCTGTTCCAGAAAAGGCAGCGCGAGTGCCGCCCAGCCCCAGCCCGGTCCCATGTCCAGGTCGGGTGTATTGTTGGGGTTGTTCTGGTAATCAATGTAGCCTGAAGGAAACGTTCTGATGGCGTCGTTGTAGTTGAATAGCGCGATACCCATCTGCTTCAGGTTGTTGACGCACTGGGCTCGCCGAGCGGCTTCGCGAGCCGCCTGAACCGCGGGCAGGAGCAACGCGATCAGGACCGCGATGATGGAGATCACGACGAGCAGCTCAATGAGCGTGAAACCGGAGAGCCGGCTGATCGGCCGGCGAGAACGAGAGATCATGGGTGAATCCCGGGCCTTTCTGACCTGCGACCTCAACGGCCGTCGCGCACGCAACGAAGGCGCAACGGTTGACGAGTGATGTCGCTCTTCCTCGAAAAATGCGATGAAGACACGCGTGAATCGATCCCACGGATGCGCCTCCCGACGATCGGGCGGCTGCAGAACGAAGAGCCAGGCATCCATTGCCGGCGTGATGTGATCGATCAGGCGAGAGGCGGGGCCCGGCAGCGCGTCTGGAGCGGCGAACCCCGGTGGGTCGAGGGAGTCGATCGGGTGAACGGAATCCAGACGATCCGGCCTGGGACTGGCCGAATGGCGGATGCCCGGATGGACGCCTGGCTCCTCAGGTGGCACGCGGGGCAATCCGTCGGGAGCTTACCACGATCGCCAGACCCGCGGTCGCCGAGGTGCGGCCGGCTCTCGTCGCAGCTTTTTCTTTCCCGGCAAGGGCCACGATCACGGGCCCGTCCGTGGACGTGCATACCCTGCGCCAGCAGGCCGGCGGCCAAATAGGTCAGGGTGAGCAGCCAACGTCCACAATTCAACGGAGAGACTCCTCATGAATGCTGACTGACATGTTTTCCCCCAACGGAATTCCCCTGACCGAACGGTGGGGGCGATCACCGGCGCGCAGGCATGCGTCACCGAGTCCCGCTTCCGTGGGACATGGCGGCCGGGAACGCCTTTTCGAACGCCTCACGAACGCCGCTCTGGTGTTGACCGCGATGAATCTCTGTCGGGCGGGTGCGCCGATCGGGTTCATCGAGCGTCGAGCGCGCTGGGATACCGGGACCACGGTGCGGCTCAGGTCTCAGAGGCGCGGGCCTGATGGTTAGGATCGCCAGGACCTTCCCGCGCCGGAATTCCAGGGTGGACCGACGCGCGGCGGCTATCGCGACGAGATCGACTTTTTCCCGTTGGCGAGGAGGGTCTTCAGGCGTCGGCACCGCGGCGGGGTGGGGCGCGAGAGTGGCAAGACATGGAGCGCTGGCCCAGGCCGATGGAAGGCAGGGCGATCGCGAGATGGGGGGTGGGCAGCGGACGAGAGACCGTCGGCGGAGCTTCAAGGGTTAACTGCGCCTGCGCGAAAAAGTCGCAGAGGAGGCAGTCGTGAGAAACGCCCGAGACGGTCGGCTCCTCGTCATTGACCGGTCCATGGTCATGATGCGCGAGGGTTGTTTCCAGGACCGCGTGCAGGCTGACGCCGCCGACCGACACCGACCCGTAGAGGATCAGCAGGAAGGCGACGACGGCATTGCGGCCGAGCCGGTACATAACCTGGGTTCCATCAACCGCGCGGGAGGATACCTGGAAGCTCGATCGGCAAACGGAGGATCCGAGAGAACACTTCGTAGTCGTCGCCTCGGGATCGCGGCCAGTCGCGATTGACACTGATTCTGGTGCTCGCCTGCGCTCCTGTCAACCGAGGACATCCGGAAACCTCTCCAAAAAGAACCTCTCCAAAAAGGACAGGCATTTTTCGACCTGCGATTGCGGGCATGGCTGCTAGGCGGCGTGGGTGTTTCGGCGACGGCCCGGCGGTAATGTGCCTGTCCTTTTGGGTCTCTTTTGGGTCTTTTGGCGGTAATGTGCCTGTCCTTTTGGGTCTTGGGTCCTCCATGTGCCTGTCCTTTTGGTCTTCCTTGTCCTTTTGGTCTTCCTTCCATGTGCCTGTCCTTTTGGGTCTTGTCCTTTTGGGTCTTTGGGTCCTCCCCTTTTGGGTCCTCCCTCAGCCTGACGCGGACCGAACCGGACCCGAAGTAGGTCAGGCTCTCAGCCTGACTCCGATCTGATCCGAATGGCGCCGAAATAAGCGCAAGTCCTGACTAGCCATTAGGTTACGACCAGATCCGTCATTATTGAAACAGTGTCACTCACATGAAATTAATCGTACATTATTGAGAATCAGCCGGCTTTTGTGTCAAAAAAACGAATTAGCACATTTAACTTAATGCGCATGGCCTGATCGGCGGCTTTCCGTAAACCGATGACTGCCAATTAGTTGCTCCCTAAGTCAGCGTCATTCCGATCTGATCCGATCTGATCCGATCCAGGTCCGCCGGGTCGGGGTTCAGAGCCCCCTCCGACACAGGACCGGTTCGCCACGGCGGACCCGGCGATTGACATCGCCGGTTCGCCACGGGCCGGGCGACCCGGCGACGTGAGTCGCCGGGTCATGCCCTTGCGCGTGGGTTCGCCCGTGCCGCCGGCCACGGTACCCGGCGATTGAGATCGCCGGTTCACCATCGGGACCGGGCCGGGCGGGTATGCCGACTTCTGCGGCCCGCGTGCCATCCATTCATGCGTTACGCGTATTAGAACAGGAAGATCACGTCGAAGCCGAGGGTGAACTGGCTGCCGCGGGTGCCGTTGCTGTAGGGGTCGCCGTGGGGGACCCAGTCATACCGGGCCTCGGGGCGAATCCAGATATAAGGAACTGGCTTGTAGATGGCGCCCAGGGTGATCTCGTTGTAGGTGTTGGCCGAGCCGGTCCGGACGCCTTGCGGGTCCCAGAAGACCTCACTCCGCCAGACGCCAGTCCACTTGGAGTTGAAACTGTAGAGAAACCAGTTGCCGAAGCTGAACCACTCGCCGGTCTCGGTAGCGCCGTTCTTGCCGTGGGACGCCAGGCCGGGGACGTTCAACTCCCAGCCCTGGTCGGTCTCGATGACCTGGGTGAGCTTGTCGGTCCACTTGCGGGTGATGACCGTGGTGAACAGGGTCCGGTCGTTGCTGGCATACCCCGGGTTGACCTGCCCGGCG
>JAKAUH010000598.1 GCA_021818605.1 Planctomycetota bacterium | reverse complement strand
GGATAAGTGCCTGTCCTTCTTGCTGCGTTTTCCTTCCTGCTCCGTGCCGCCGCCGAAGACGCCATGCGGTCTCGCAATCACGGAAGCGTGACACAACGGAAAAGTGCCTGTCCTTTCTGCTCCGTGTCCCTTTCTGCTCCGTGTCCTTTCTGCTCCGCTTTGTCCTTTCTGCTCCTTTTGGAATCATGGGGGAAAACTGAGTCGGAACCAATCGCGGCGGGAGCGAAGCGACCCACCATCAGGCGGCGGATAAGCGATTGTCATGACCGCAGCGTAGCGGAGGGCGTGGCAATTGCCCGTCGCCGACCTGCACCAGTGGGCGGGAGGGCGGCGTAGCCGGTCCCGGAGGGACGGGAGCGAAGCGGACCCCGTGAGCACGCGGCGGCGTAGCCGGGTGCCTGCATCCGCCGCCTAATGGACTCCGTAGAGGGGAACGCCAACCGCCTGGGCGGCGGCTTTCAGCTTGTCATCGAGGGTCGCCAGCGGCAAACCACGCCGCATGGCCAATTCCAGGTAGGCGGCGTCATAGGCCGAAAGATTGTGATCGCGGGCTAGGCTCACCGTATTCCCGAACGCATGGGCCTTGGTTTCGTCATCGACGACGATGGGCAGCGAGGATAGAAATCCAAGCCAGGTCACCGTATTGGCCTGGGTCGAGCGTTTGCGGCGTTCTCCGACCAAGAGGGTGTTGGCCACCTCAAGGTGCCAGAGATCGGGAACAAAAGCCTGCTCGGAAGCCAGGGCGTCAAGCACGCTCTGCGAGTATTGGTCCTGTTCGTCGGGGAAGCACCACGCGATGGAAACCGAGCTGTCGATGACCAGCCCTCCCTTGGGCGGTTTGGCGGCGGTCTTCCTTCGACTCAAGGCCGTCCCTCCTCGATCATCTGCTTGATCTCGTGGGCCTTAAGAGAGCCATGCTTGCGGGCATGCTCCTGGCTATAGGCCCGGAACTGAGCGATCACGGCGGAGATGTCCTGCTCGGGCACGGCCTGGGCGGGAGACAAGACCGCGATAGGCTTGCCGCGTTTGGTGATCGTGATCGTTTCGCCCTTCTCGACCTGGCTAAGAAGCCGGGGCAGGTGCGTCTTGGCTTCGTAAGTGCCGACAGATTTCACTGGATACCCTCCATGCGTGAACTGGTCTATTGCACCTAGTCTAATTGAGATCGCCGATCTTGCCAAGCCCAATCTCGGGGAACGCCTGCCTCGGTGGAAACCTGCACGGAGGGCGTCTACCCGCCAGCTTTTCTGCGGTAACGCGACGTGCCTAATAAAACACAAGACAAATTCGGGAAACGACAAAGGAAAACGACAAAGGGCATATTACCGCCGCCGAAGACGCCGTGTGGTCTCGCAATCACGGATGCGTGATACAACGGAAAAGTGCCTGTCCTTTCTGCTTCTTTATACAACGGAAAAGTGCCTGTCCTTTCTGCTTCTTTCCTTTATACAACGGAAAAGTGCCTGTCCTTTCTGCTTCTTACATGTCCTTTCTGCTTCTTTCTGCTTCGTCCTTTCTGCTTCTGCTTTCTGCTTCTGTCCCTTTCGGGTGGTATCCACCGGGTAGTCAGCTCCGACACCGCATCCGATGGTTCGCCCGACTCGGCATCACATCGACAGAACTGTTCCGCGCTGCGAGAATCCGATCGCCCACACGGCGCCGCGGCGAAACGCGTGTTCGTTCCCTCCCTCCTGCGCTTGACTCCGCAGCGCATATCCTTTGATGGGAACGTCTTTTGCAGCCAGGTCGCCACTGGGCGGACCGGCGCTGGGAATGCGTTGCGCGACCGGTTGATGATGCGAGTGGTTCTCCTCGCGACGATCGCGTGCCGGAGCAACTGTCGAAAGGCGGTCGGCGAATGGCAGAAGACCCGAGTCAACCCAACCCGCTGGAGACGGATGAGACGCCCTCGTCGACGGGAGGGCTCCCACCCGACTACTTCGACGTCCCGGAATTGCCGGCGTCCGAGGAAGACGCTGAGCCGCCTCCCGCCCGCGATGAACCGCTACCCCCGCGCGTCGGCGAGGACCCGGCTTCACCGCGCGCCATGATCGAGCGGCGAGTCTCGTTGCCGGTCGTCCTTGTGGTCATCGCCGGCAACATCGCGTTCTTCCTGGGCGGAGGACTCGCGGGATGGGCCGCCGGGCGGAAGGGCGCGGCACGCACGGAGATTCCCACCCCGACGGCGACGAACTCCGGTTTGATCGAAGAAGTCGTGCGCGCGATCGACGCCAGGGCCCCAAGTAGCGCGGTGGACACCCTGAACTCGCGCATCGGCGAAATGCGGTCGGAGCTCGAGACGCTCAGTCGTGACCTCGCCAGGCTCGAAGGCCGTCTGAACGCAAGGACCACGGCGGCGCCCACCACACCCGCGGCGCCGGCGCCGCCCGCAGCACCGGCGCCGCCCGACCTCACGCCACTTCAGTCGAGAATCGATGATCTCGTCGAAAAGAGCCAGAAGCTCGCCCCGCTACCGGCCACATTCGAGTCGCTTCGCCGACGGGTCGATGCGCTGGACACCGGTCTGAACGCCCTCCGCACGGAGGTCGCCGCGATACCAAAGCAGCTCGACGCTTCACTGAACGCCCTGAAGAGTGCGATTGCATCGCGGCCCGCGCCCGTTCCGGTCAGTCCGGCCGACCTTGGACGGGACCTCGGCTCCGCTCTGTTTCGGGGAGGGAAGTACCCCGCGGCGCGCGAGGTCTTTCTCCTGCTCGTCCAGAATTACCCCAATGATGCGCGGCTCTGGTATTTCGCCGCGCTGGCGAACGGGCTGACCTCGGGAGACTGGGGCGCCGAATCCGAGGGCCTGGTGCGCCGAGGACTCGAGTGCGAACAGCGAGGCTCGCCGAAGCGCGCGGACATCGACGCCCAGTTCTCGACGCTGACGAAGGAGCAGGGGAGAGACTGGCTGGAGGAGTGGCGCAAGCGCGCGGCGCGATAGCTCGGGCGAACCGATCCGGGTCGGCGGACCCGGCGATTGCCAACGCCGGTTCAACCAGGGGCTGGAAAATAGAGGCTCGTCTGACGTAAGTCTCTCGTCATCCAGGACTTGTGACATCAAATGAATTTAATGCATCGAGCCGCTTTGATGCCATAAGTCGTTTACATGAGCGTCCTTGCGTCGACTTGCCCGAAGATCCGACGGAGTAGTACTAACCAAACGCCACGATCAAGAGGGCGGCGGCGGTCATCAGGAGCGAGAGGGTCATCCCCGAGAGCAGGAGAAGCGTGAGCCAGTCGGGCAGACCGGCGGTGTCGTCGGCAGGCAAGAACTGAGCGTCGGTTCGATCCGGCGGCCGTGGCATGGTTGCGTCGGTCGGGCGAGAGTGAGGGTGCGGGCCCGGATGCGGAAGTGTGCCCGCGGTCTCGCCGACGGCGAGCGAAGCCAGCGCTTCCGGTGTGAATTCGGCGATCAGCGGACGGGCACCTCGGAGCATCCGCGCGAGGTCGAAGATCAGGTCGTCCGGATTGCGATAGCGGTCCTCCCGGTTCCAGGCCGTCAACTTCCGCACGACGGCGCCGAGGCCGCTGGTGAGCGTCTCGTTGAGCGACTCCGGCGCGGGCAGAGGGATCCGCGCGCTGGCGTGCCGGTACATGGCCTCGGCGACGGACTCGCCCCCATAGGGAACGCGTCCCGTGACGAGGTGAAACAACGTGGCACCAAGACAGTAAAGATCGCTACGAACGTCCAGGTCGCACTGCCCCCTGGTCTGCTCCGGGCTCATGTACTCCGGCGTGCCCACCGCCATCCCGGCCTCGGCCACCGCCCATGTCTCGTCCCCGAGCGGTCGCGCGAGCCCCAGGTCGACCAGTTTCACCACTCCCTCCAGCGTGAGGATGACGTTTGCGGGCTTGATATCGCGATGGGTGAGCCCCTTCTGGTGCAAGAAGCGAAGGGCTTCCGCGAGATCCATGACAATCCGCAGCGCGGTCTTTTCGTCGAAGGTCCCTCGATCCTCGAGAAGCTCCTGGAGCGTCGATCCCTGGAGGAATTCCGTGACCAGGTAAGGCCGACCGCTCGCCACCCCGGCGTCGATCGTGGCGACGATGTTCGGATGTGACAGTTGGGCGCTGATCAGTGACTCGCGGCAGAACCGCTCGACGTGCTCGGCATCGCACGACCAGTCGGCCCGCAGAACCTTGATGGCGACGATCCGATCCACACTGATCTGCCGCGCCCGGAACACCGTGCCCATGGCCCCGTCATGAATGCGATCCAGGATCTCGTATCCTGGAATCGTCAAATCGACCGAGGCGATACCGGGCGCATCCAGTGCGGCATTCAAGGGTGTGAGTGTCCCGAATCGTTCGTCGGGTTCGACGGGAGGACCGGCCGAACCGCCCGCTTCGCGGATTTCAGCACTGCTCATTGAACCCCTGCCCAGCGGGACCTGTTTCCCCGGCAAGAAAGCCGCCTGAGTCGATCAGGCTTTCCATTCTTGACTGACGCTCGCGCCCATCGGGCGGAAATAGCCGACCAACTTTCGTACCGGTGAAATCATCGGAGTCGCGTCCTGGTCCGTCTCACCTGAGCCCGCCCGCGATCCTGCATTGCAGGCAAGTGCGTACGTTCAGACCACCTCGGCCCTGCGCATGCTGCCCACAAGGGCCTCGGATTGATCCGGCGTACGGACAACGTGCGCGCTCTTGCCTCGGACTCCTTTTCTTGAAAATCCCGTGCCGATCGCCGGAATCCGGATCCGGCCGGGTCGCCGGGTCGAATTTGTGGGAGAAATCGAGACGGTCGCCAGGATACCGGCATCCTGGCCCGTCGCCCCGAGATCCGCTGCCGCGTACACCTGGAATCCGAAGTCGATTTCGTCAGCGTCCCTGAGCCTGGCGCGGACCCGATCCGATCCGACCCGATCCGACCGAAGTAGGTCAGGCTCTCAGCCTGACGCGGTCCCGATCCGATCCGACCCGAATCCGACCCGACCAGAACGGAACGGATCGAACCGGACTGGACTGGACCGGACCGGACCGGACCGGACCGGGTCAGGCTGAGAGCCTGACCGACTTCCGATCCGGGCTCGATCCCGTCCGCCCGTCGTGGGCCGCGTTCCTCCCGGCCTCAGACTCCGGCCCGGTCTCCCTGCGACAGA
>JAKAUH010000040.1 GCA_021818605.1 Planctomycetota bacterium | reverse complement strand
GGACAGGCCCGCGATTCCAACGACCAGGTTGACGGTGAGCACACGGTAGAGCATGGAATGCAACTCCCCTCGCGCCAGGACGGCGGCCGCGTGGCCGGCCGGGAATCCCGCCGCGATTTGAATGGTTGTCCGAATCAACGCCGACGGGACCACCGCATGGGCCTGCGCTGCCGTCCCGGCGGCGAGAGGACTCGCCGGCACGGTCACCCCGCGCCGGGAGAGCCGCTGGCGCAATCGCTCGCGGGCCCTGGCAAGCCGGCCGCGGAGCGCGGCCTCGGAGGTTCCGACTGAAGCGCGGCGGCGGCGCAGGTCAGCCCCTGGAAGTAGCAGAGGACGACCGGAGTGCGCAGCCGCTCGGGCAGGCGATCGATCTCCTGGTGGAGCGCGAAGAGGTCAGGTTCATCATCACGGATCGGCTCGCTCACGGCGGATCCGTCCAGGGCGGCCCGGGCTTCGTGACGGCGACGGCGGGCCAGCGATCGCCGGGCGCGGGCGGCAACACGATGAGCGACGCCGAACAGCCAGCTCGCCAGCGACTCGCGCCGACGAATCAAGAGCCCTCGCCGGGCCAGGACGAGGAACACCGCCTGAAACGCGTCCTCGGCGTCGTGATCATCGCCCAGGACGCCCCGGCAGACGCGCAGGACCATCGGCCCATGACGATTCACCAACTCCTCGAACGCCGCCTCATCCCGCCGCGAGACGAAACGATCGAGCAATTGCGCGTCGGACATCATCCCGACAGCGCCCAGGTGGAACAGGCGATGCAGCAGGCTGTGGGCCATCTGACGACCTCCCGATTCTCTCGTGACCGCCAGTAGTACCCGGCCGTCGGGAGGTCCTCACGAGGTTTTCCGGAGAATTCGCCGAATGGTTCACTCCCGCGTGACGCGGTAGATCGTCCCGGCGAGGGCGCAGCCGTCCTCGGCCATGGCGGTTGCCTTCTCGGCCCGGCAGTTCAGGCCCCGCTGGCGGACGGCGGCGGGAAATGCCTCGTCGGCAATGCGGTACGGGCTGCTGATCAATCCCAGGCCGCCGGGGGCGAGCATCGCCGCCAGGACGTCCGCCACCAGCGGCACCAGGCGGGCCTCGTAGGTCACATCCGCGCCCAGGATGATCGGGAACCGCTCGTCCGGCAATTTGCGCCAGTCGAGGAGGCGCGTCGAGTAGCGATCCGCCTCGAAACGATTCTCGGCTGCCGATCGCTCGACGAAATCGAGCGAGGCCCGGTCGTAATCGCTGAACTGGACCTTCAGCCCGCACGCCAGGGCGGCCAGTCCCGCCAGGCCGAGGCCGCAGCCGATCTCAAGCGCCTCGAGAGGACTGTCGGGCCGATCCGCCGGCCAGGACTCGCGCGCGACTGCCCCGGCCAGAAGATACGCCCCCGGCCAGAGATAGGCCCAGTACGGCATGTAATCGTCCCGGCGGTTCCAGGCGTGCACGCCGGCATCTTCCAGCAGTCGGTCCGGGTCCCCCGGACGGACCAGACGGACCGTCCGCTCGCCGAAATGGAAGGTCACGACCCCGACCGGACCTGTGTACCTCGTCGTGTCGTCCGTCGCCGATTCCCCGCTCACCCGAACCTCCCGACCGGCCGGTCCCGGGCGTCCTCTCCGCACGATCCCGACGCTCAACGCCGCCTGATTGTTGACGACCCCCTCGCCGGCTGATTATAATTGTCTCAGCGTTGAGATTGAATCTCAATTGCAATCCCGCCTGAGTCATGCCCGGATCGTGCGATGATGCGATCGTGCTTCCTCAGCCAGTGAGGGCCGTGATGCGACAGGTCCACAAGAGAAGGATGCGGTGGAGTGCGATCGTGCTCGGGGTCGCGACGCTGGTCGCCGTGCGAAACACGTGGGCGATCGGCGATTCCGACAGCCCGGGCAAAGGTGCGACGGTGTCGGGCGTGATTCGGATGCCCGAGATCTGCGCGCCGTCGGTCAGCCCGGCGGTGGTGTACCTTGAGATTCCGAAGAACGACGCGGGCAAGGCCGCAAAGGCCCGCAAGACAGCCCCGGCTCCGGCGGAATCGTCGTCGTCCGGGACCGAGACAGCGCTGGTGAACCAGAAGGGGCTCCAGTTCACGCCGAGGGTGCAGGCGATCGCGCTGGGGCAGTCGGTGCGGTTCACGAACGAGGACATCGAAACGCACAACGTTCACATCATCACGCCGGGATATTCGTTCAACCAGTCGATGGCGCCCGGAAGCACCCAGGACTTCATCCCCGAAAAACCGGGCGTGATGGTGCTGGCCTGCGACGTCCACTTGCACATGCGGGGCCATGTCGTGATCAGCCCGACGCCCTGGGTGCGGGTTTGCTCGCGCGAGGGGCGGTTCCGGCTCGAAGGTGTGCCCGACGGGCATTATGTGCTGCACGTCTGGCAGGAGATGGGCGAGCCGCTGAAGAAGGACATCGTGGTTTCGGGCGGCAAGGCGGTCGACCTGCACGACCTGGTGCTGACCGGGCCGAGAATGACGGCACCGGTCGCCGGGACCGGAGCGGTCGCGCCCGCTCGTCCCTGGGCCGAGGTCATCGACCGGATCGGCATGCTGCTGGCGGCGAGCCGCAAGGCGGCGGCGCGTACCGGCGGAAAGGCCGAGGCGCGGCGGCTGGCCGAGGACGCGTACTGGGTCGAGTTCGAGGGCTCGGACATGGAGGTGGCCGTCCGCCGGTTCCTGGGATTCTCCCGGGCGGGCGACCTCGAGCGGCAGTTCCTCCGTTATCGCACCGAGGTCGGCGCGGTCGCGGCTCGGCGCAAGTCGGCCTCGACCCTCGACGACCGTAGCCACGACCTGCTACTCGACCTGCTGGCCGCGGCGGTCGAGCTGAACCAGAAGGGCGTGACCGACGCCGCGCATCTGGAGATGAAGCACGCGGGCGGCACGACCGCCGGCTCGGCCGAGCTGCCCACGCTGGCCGACGGCCTCGAGTCGGGCGGAGCGAACACCGATCCGGCCGAGCTGCTCCAGACCCTGCGCCGGGGGTTGCACCGGGTCGGCCAGCAGGCGGAGTCCGTCGGTGCCGATGATGCCGCCTCGGAGCTGACCACGGTTTACATGACCGACTTCGAGCCGATCGAACGCTATTTGCTTGGCCGCAGCCCCGAGTCGATCCGGCCGCTGGAAGTCAGGTTCAACCGGATCCGCGGCGAGGTCTCGGGCGGGCTCAAGGGCGAGGCGCTGGCGGGACGGCTGGATTCGTTGTACTCCGAGGTCGAGACCCTGATCGCCAGGCAGGAGTCGCGGCCGGTCGGGGCGTTCGGCACAGCGTTCGCCGAGTCGCTGGTCACGATCGTGCGCGAGGGCGTCGAGGTGATCCTGGTGCTGGCGATGCTGATCGCCCTGGTCGTCAAGACGATCGGTTCGGCGCCGGGTGAGCCGGATGAGAGCGGGCGCGGCGCCTCGGCGAAGGGCCGGGCGATGCGGGCGATCTGGCTGGGAGTGGGCCTGGCGGTGGGCGCGAGCCTGGCCACGGCGGCGGCACTCAACCTGCTGGTGGCGTCGGTGCAGGGCCGGGCGCGCGAGGTCCTTGAGGGCCTGGTGATGCTCGTCGCGGCGGGTGTGCTGTTCTACGTGAGTTACTGGCTGGTGTCGCAGGTGCAGGCGAAGCGCTGGGCGGACTTCCTCAAGCAGCGTGCCCGGCGCGGGCTGGAGTGGGGCGGCGGCGGAACGCTCGCGCTGACGGCGTTCCTGGCCGTCTATCGCGAGGGAGCCGAGACGGCACTCATGTACCAGGCATTGCTGGGTAGCCAGGGGACGACGCGGGCCGGCCTGCTGGGACTTCTGGCCGGGCTGGTGCTGGGCCTGATGGTTCTGGCGGCCGTGGCCGCGTTGGTGCGGGCGACGAGCGTGCGATTGCCGCTGCGGGCGTTCTTCCAGGTGTCGGGCCTGATGCTGTTCGCCCTGGCGGTGATCTTCGCCGGCAATGCCGTGTTCGCCCTGCAGAATGCCGGCTACGTCGTGACGACTCCCCTGGCCTGGCTGGGCGGCGGATTTCCGCTCGTCGGCCTTTATCCCAGCCTTCAGGTCGTCTCAGTCCAAGGACTGCTCGTCGCGGGCGCCGTGCTGTCGTGGCTGATGATTCCCCAGGCCGCGGCCGCGGCCGGCGAGCGTTCATCGGCGTCGCGCCCAGGCGACGCAACGCCGCCGACCGGACCGCCTCTGCCAGCCTGAGCCAAACGAATTCCATCACGCGACACCATAGCCGCCATCGCATCGATTCCTCAAGGAGCTTCCCTCATGCCCTCGCGCTGGATCGGCCCGCTCATGGTCATCCTGATCCTGGGCGGCGTCGTGCTGATCCTGCTGGTCAACCTGAACCTCAACGGCCCCGGATCGCACCGTCTGATCAAGACCAACCCGGAAGCAACGGCGAAGGACAAACCCGAGGGCTCGCGAGTGTCGTCGCCGCCCTCCGCCAACGTCCAGCGCCCGGCCGGTTTCCGCGAGTACCCGATCGGCGATGAGGTCGAGCGGAACGGGATGCGGATCGCCGCGGTCTGGCTGCCGCAGGTCGGGATGGCCGGGATGCCCGCGCCGGCGGCCAGCGCGGATATGATCCACCTCGAGGCTGACGTCAAGGCCACCGAGGGAAATATCAACGGCTGCCCAAAGGACGAGTTCGTCCCGTATCTCAACGTTCGCTACCGGATCGTGCCCGAAACCGGGGCCCGCTCCTCGAATTCCAGCGAGGCGATGCTCGACATGATGCCGATGGTCGCGCGCGACGGCTGGCACTATGGTGCAAGTATCCCGGCGCCGACTCCCGGGCGCTACCGGCTGACCTATCGGTTCGAGCCGCCCACGCAGGCCGGTCGCCACAGCGATCCCGCCACGGGCGTTGCTCCCTGGTGGGAACCGTTCGAGGTTTCGTTCGACTGGGATTTTGAGAAGCCCTGAGGCTTCAGCACTCAGGACGATCGGGCATTCCGGCGCAACGTGGCCGGCTTGGCATGTCGGTCAGGAATGCCCGACCTACCTCAAGGCCCTTCGTGTCATTCCCGGTCTCGACTCGCCGACGATCAGTTCGCCCCTGCGCACGGAGAAGTAATCCTCGCCCGAGAAGACCAGGTGCACGGTGCGGCCGTCGGGGCTCATCCATCTCGTC
>JAKAUH010001011.1 GCA_021818605.1 Planctomycetota bacterium | reverse complement strand
CTCCAGAGGTTCCGCCAGTGGGGAAGCCGAACCCCGGGCCATCCGGAATACGGCAAGACCCCCGGCGTGGAGGCCACGACCGGTCCCCTGGGGCAGGGCCTGGCCAACGCCGTCGGCATGGCCATCGCCGAGGTCGCCCTCGCGGCGCGCTTCAATCGACCGGGCCACCGGATCGTGGACCACTTCACCTACGTCCTGGCCAGCGACGGCGACCTGGAGGAAGGGATCTCTTCGGAGGCCGGATCGGAGGCCGGTCACCTGCGGCTGGGCAAGCTCATCGTCCTCTATGCCGATAACCACATCACGATCGAAGGGAGCACGGAGCTGGCCTTCACCGAAGACCGCCTGGCCCGCTTCGCCGCGTTCGGGTGGCATGTCCGGCGCATCGAACAGGGCAACGACATCGACGCGGTCGCCGACGCGCTGAGGGCAGCCCGGGAAGAGACGGGCCGGCCCTCCTTGATTGCCGTCCGCACCCACATCGGCTTCGGCAGTCCCCACAAGCAGGACACCTCGGCGGCGCATGGGGAGCCGCTCGGTCCGGAGGAGGTTCGCCTGACCAAGGAGGGGCTCGGCTGGCCGGTGGAACCTCCCTTCCATATCCCCGAAGAGGCGCTGGAGCACTTCCGGGAAGCGGTCGCTCGGGGAAGCGCCGCGAAGGCGGAATGGGAATCACTTCTCGATGCCTACGCGGAAGAACACCCCGACCTGGCCGGGGAGTTCCGGCGGGTCATGCATCGGCAGCTCCCGAAGGGCTGGGACGCCAATCTCCCGGCCTTCACCGCGGCGGACGGCCCGATGGCAACCCGAATCGCTTCGGGAAAGACGATCGCCGTCCTGGGCCCTCGTTTGCCCGAACTGATGGGAGGCTCGGCCGATCTGGCCCCCAGCACCCACACGAACATGGACGGAGCCGGCAACTTCGAGCCGGAGGACCGGGCGGGCCGCAACATGCATTTCGGCATCCGGGAGCATGCCATGGGCGCCATCCTGAACGGCATGGCGTTGCACCGCGGTCTCATCCCCTTTGGAGCGACCTTCCTGATCTTCAGCGACTACATGCGTCCTCCGATGCGGCTGGCGGCCATGAACGGCCTGCCGGTGATCTATCTCTTCACCCACGACAGTATCGCGATGGGAGAGGACGGCCCGACCCATCAGCCCGTCGAACAATTACTCGGATTGCGTTCCATCCCCGACATGGTCGTCATCCGCCCGGCGGATGCCAACGAGACGGCTGCCGCGTGGCGGATCGCCGTCGAGCGGAGGGACGGTCCCATAGCGCTGGTGTTGACGCGCCAGGGACTCCCCGTGCTCGACCCGGCCCGCTATCCGGGCCTAACCGAGGGAGTGTCTCGCGGGGGCTATGTCCTCGCGGACTCTCCGGGTACGCGACCCGACCTCATCCTGATCGCGACCGGCTCCGAGGTTCATCTGGCGTTGGAGAGCGGCGATCGGTTGGCGACCGAGGGCGTCCGGGCGAGGGTGGTGAGCGTGCCGAGTACGGATCTCTTCGCGATGCAGTCGGACCGGTATCGAGACGAGGTCCTGCCACCCGGCGTGCCCCTCCTGGCCATCGAGGCCGGTACGTCCCTCGGCTGGAGATCCTACGTCGGTCCTCGGATCACCGTGATCGGTGTGGACACGTTCGGGGCATCAGCACCCGGGCCGGTCGTGATGGAGCACTATGGATTCACGGTGGAGAACATCTGCAAGCAAGCCCGAACCCTTCTCGGAGCGGGCAAGGAGGAATCGTGACACACGCGGGGATCGCCGCGGACCATCGAGGCTTCACCTTGAAGGGCAGGCGCCCGAAATGACCCCTTCGACGATGTCGGCTCAAGCCGCCGAACGTCCGAAACACGGCACGATCACCTCGGTGCGGGGGAGCGTGGTCGATGCGCGGTTCGAAGACTGCTTGCCGCCCATCTACTCGTTGCTTTACGCGGGGAACGAGCCGCGGGTCTCCATCGAGGTGCTGATGCAGCTCGATGGCGATCATGTCCGCGGCGTCGCCTTGAATCCGACGCAGGGTCTCGCCCGCGGCATGGTGGTGGAGGACACCGGCGGGCCGTTGAAGGTGCCGGTCGGCAAGGGCATCCTCTCGCGGATGTTCGATGTC
The DNA here is from genome assembly GCA_021818605.1 of Planctomycetota bacterium. Classification (GTDB taxonomy): domain Bacteria; phylum Planctomycetota; class Planctomycetia; order Isosphaerales; family Isosphaeraceae; genus JAKAUH01. The sequence continues at coordinate 2,991 of JAKAUH010001011.1, read as the reverse complement.
TTCGGGAACGCCATCGACCGCCAACCGCCGCCGAGCGATGTGGAATGGCGCACGATCCATCGCGATCCACCTTCCCTGGTCAGTCGTTCCACAAGGTCCGAGGTCTTCGAAACGGGCATCAAGGTCATCGACGTGCTGGTGCCCCTGGAGCGCGGCGGCAAGGCGGGACTGTTCGGGGGCGCGGGTGTGGGCAAGACGGTTCTCCTCACCGAGATGATCCACAACATGGTCGGGCATCAAAAAGGCATCAGCATGTTTTGCGGCATCGGCGAACGCTGCCGCGAAGGGGAGGAGCTCTATCATGACATGAAAGAAGCCGGCGTGCTCCCGCACATGGTCATGATGTTTGGCCAGATGAACGAGCCCCCGGGCGCCCGGTTCCGCGTCGGCCTGGCGGCGCTCACGATGGCCGAGTATTTCCGGGACGATGAGCATCGCGACGTGCTCCTGCTCATCGACAACATCTTCCGTTTCATCCAGGCCGGCATGGAGGTGTCCGGCCTGATGGGACAGATGCCGTCGCGCCTGGGCTATCAGCCAACGATGGGCACCGAGTTGTCGGGGCTGGAGGAGCGCATCGCCAACACCGACGCCGGCGCCATCACGTCCATCCAGGCCGTCTATGTACCGGCGGATGACCTGACCGACCCGGCCGCGGTGCATACCTTTTCGCACCTCTCCGCGTCGATCGTCCTCTCTCGCAAGCGGGCGAGCGAGGGGCTCTATCCGGCCATCGATCTGCTGCAATCCAACTCCAAGATGGCGACGCCGACGATCATCGGCGAACGGCATTACCTCCTTGCGCAGAGCATCCGCAAGACGCTGGCCCAGTACGAGGAGCTCAAAGACATCATCGCCATGCTCGGGATGGAGCAACTGTCTCCAGAGGATCGCAACGTGGTCGGCCGCGCCCGAAGGCTGGAGCGATTCCTGACCCAGCCGTTCTTCGCGACCGAGCAGTTCAGCGGCATAAAGGGAAAGGACGTCAGTCTCGAGGACGCGATCGACGGCTGCGAGCGAATCCTCAAGGATGAGTTCAAGGACTATCCCGAGAGCGCCTTCTACATGATCGGAACGATCGACGAGGCCGAGGCGAAGGCCGCCGGGCCCGCCGGCCCCGCAGATCCCGGCCCCAAACCCAAGGTTCAGGTGGAACCGCAGACGAACGGGAAACCGAAACCCAAGGTCGAACAGGGAACCAACAGCCATTAATCTCAAGATCCTCCTCCCCTTCGGGATCTTCCTCGACACGAAGGGCGTGAAACGGATCGTGGCCCGGTCGCTCCAGGGCTCGTTCGGCCTGCTGCCGCGCCGACTCGATTGCGCGGCCGCCCTGGCGCCGGGGATCCTGACCTACGAGACGGAGGCGGATGGCGAGGTCGACGTGGCCGTGGATCAAGGCGTGCTGGTCAAGGCGGGCAACGAGGTCCTGGTCTCGGTGCGGAACGCGATCCGCGGGACCGACCTCGACGACCTCCACGAGGCGGTGAAGCAGGAGTTTCTCGACCTGAGCGAGCAGGAGAGGAGCGTCCGTTCGGTGCTGGCGAAGATGGAGAGCGGCTTCATTCACCGCTTCATGGAGTTCCAGCATGATTGAAGAGGACAAGAAAGTTGTCCCGAGCGAAGAGTCCGCCTTCAGCCGCCAGGTTGGGGCGCAGGCGACACGTAGGCTCAAGGCACGTCGCCTGGCCCCGAAGAGCGTCTGGTTCGGTCTGGGCATGTCGGGGCTGGTCGGCTGGTCCGTGACGATTCCGACCGTGATCGGCGCGGCGCTCGGCATCTGGGTAGACAAACATTATCCGAGCACATATTCCTGGACGCTGATGCTGCTTTTCATGGGTTTGATCGTCGGCTGTCTCAATGCCTGGCTATGGGTCCACGCGGAATACAAGGAGATGCAGGAGGATTCGGATGAGTGACGGCCTGGCTCTCGTCCTGGCCTTTCTCGCCGGCGCCTTGCTCGGCGTATTCTTCTTCGGCGGCCTCTGGTGGACCGTCCAGAAGGGTGTGACATCCAAGAGGCCGGCGCTCTGGTTCCTCGGAAGTCTGCTGCTGCGGACCTGCGTCATTCTGGCCGGGTTCTATCTCGTCTCGCAGGGTCATTGGTCGAGGCTCGTGGCGAGCCTCCTGGGATTCGTGATCGCTCGCATCGTCGTCGTTCGGCGGCTCACACGACCGCCGGCGGAGGCGCGGACTCAATCGGAAGAGGAGACCGGCTTTGCACCTTACTCCCGATGACCTGGTTTTCTGGCGGTGGGGCTTCGTCGAGCTCAATAGCACGATCGTCACGACCTGGGTCTTGATGTTCGTGATGACGGTGGGCGCGTGGTTGATCACGCGTAAGCTCGCGACCGAAGTGCACATCTCGCGCTGGCAAGGCTTCCTCGAGATCGTGGTCACCACGATCGAGGAACAGATCAAGGAAGTGGGCCTTCAGCATCCGGCCAAATACCTGGGTTTCCTGGGCACCTTGTTCCTGTTCATCGCAGTCTCCAACCTCTGCGCGATCATCCCCGGGTATCAAGCACCGACGGGTTCCCTCTCAACCACGTCGGCGCTGGCGCTCTCCGTGTTCGTCGCCGTGCCACTCTTCGGCATCGAGGAGCAAGGGTTGGGCGGTTATCTCAAGTCCTACCTGAAGCCGACGTGGATCATGTTGCCGTTCAACATCATCAGCGAGCTCTCGCGCACGCTGGCCCTGGCCATGCGTCTGTTCGGCAACATCATGAGCGGGGCGATGATCGTCGCCATCTTGCTCTCGATCACGCCGCTCGTCTTCCCGATCTTCATGGATCTGCTGGGACTGCTCACCGGCATGGTCCAGGCGTATATTTTCGGCATCCTCGCCACGGTTTACATCGCGGCCGCCACGCGAACCCGCGCGGCATGAACCACAATCCTGAGCTAGAGCGCCTTGCGGTTGCATGGCATACGAGTTAAACGGAGAATATTGTGAGGAGGTGACCCATGTCTGCCTACTCTCAAGATCTC
>JAKAUH010000877.1 GCA_021818605.1 Planctomycetota bacterium | reverse complement strand
CGAGCGCGCCACGGCGATCCAGGAGGCCCTGGGCGCCGACGTCGCGATGTGCTTCGACCACTGCCCGGCCCTGCCGGCCTCGAAGGAGGCGGTCGCCGACGCCGTGCGCCGGACGATCGCCTGGGCGTCGCGGTGCAAGGAGGCCCACCGCCGGCCCGATCAATCGCTCTTCGGCATCGTCCAGGGCGGGTCGCACGCCGATCTGCGGGCCGAGTGTGCCGAGGCCCTGATCGCCAGGGACTTTGAGGGCTACGCCGTCGGCGGCGTGAGCGTCGGTGAGGGCCGCGACGAGGTCCGCCGGGCGCTCGATGTCACGACGCACCTGCTCCCCGCCGACCGCCCGCGCTACCTGATGGGTGTCGGCCGGCCGCAGGACATCCTGGCCGCGGTCGCCACCGGGATCGACCTCTTCGACTGCGTGATGCCCACGCGCAACGGCCGGAACGCCACCTGCTTCTCCGACAGCGGGCCGGTCAAGCTTCGCAACGCGTCTCATCGCAATGACTTGCGTCCGGTCGAGGAGGGCTGTGACTGCCTGGCTTGCCGGCGGTTCAGCCGGAGTTACCTGCGGCACCTGTTCCTGGCCGGCGAGATGCTCGGGCCGATCCTGGCGTCAATCCACAACCTGACTTACCTCCAGCGGCTGATGGCAAGGATCCGCCAGGCGATTCTGGAGGGTCGGTTCGTCCAGTTGCAGGCAGACCTTCTTGAAGCTTCAGGACCCTAGGCGTTAGAGTGCATCCAGGGAGGGCCGAGTCCGTCAGGGCTCGACGACCGGGTCGCGCCGCGTGCGGCCGTCCGCCGCCAGGGTTTCTTTCTCTACATGACATGACGGGCCGGCGCAGCCGGTGATTCTGTGGACATGCATGGACTTTTGCAGAACCTGTCGTTCCTCCTGGCGCAGGGCCAGGCGCCGGGTCAGGGCCAGCAGAACGATGGGAGCTCGTATGTGTTCCCGATGTTCCTGTTCGGCTTCGCGTTGTTGACCTACATGATGTTCGTCCGGCCGCACAGGCAGGAGGAGCAGAAGCGGCGCGCGATGGTGGCGGCGCTCAAGAAGAACGACAAGGTGGTGACAACCGGCGGGATCTACGGCACGGTGACGTCGGTCGACACCGATCACATCGTGCTGCGGGTCGACGACGAGAAGGGGATCAAGATGAAGTTTGTCCGCGCGAGCGTGGCCCGGGTGCTCGAGGCGGCACCCGAGAAGGCCGCGGAGTCCTGATCCATCCGGGCGGGACGGCTGGCTGATGCTGGGCGGAACGCGGGAGCCGGGGCTCGCCGCGAGATCGCGGGAAAAACACGACTCGAAGACACAGGCAGAGGCGGGGCGATCGCGGGGCCGGCCCAGGGAATCGGCCGGCGCGGAGAGCCGGGCTGGAGAAATGTGATGAAGGATTTCGCGTGGCGTTTCGCGCTCATCGTTGGCTTCACGGCATTCGGCCTGCTCGCCTTGTGGCCGCCGAAGGAGAAGCTCCGGCTGGGCATCGACCTGTCGGGCGGGACCATCCTGGTCTACCAGGCCAAGAACCTGCCGCCCGGGGTCACCATGGATCAGCTCGTCTCGGCGCTCAAGAAGCGGGCCGATCCCAACGGCGTCAAGGAAATCCCCATCCGCCAGATCGGCACCCAGCGCATCGAGATCATCCTCCCCCAGGCCAGCAACCAGGAGGTCGAGGAGGTCAAGAAGATGCTCAGCGACCAGGGTGTGCTGGTCTTCCGCATCCTGGCCAACCAGAAGCACGACTCGCAGGTCATCGGCCGGGCGCTGGGCCCCGACGGCCTGAAGAACCCGCCCAACGGCTACCTGTGGGCCCGCCTGGGCGAGGTCTCGACAGGTAAAACACCGAGGGTAACCGGCAACACGATCGAGGATCCCAGGCAGTCCTGGACGAAGGACCTCTACGCCGGCAGGGTTGTTTCGCTGACCGGCAAGGATTCGGGCGGGCGCGAGACCGTCGAGAACCGGACCGTCACCCGGAACACGAGCACCCGGTTGATCCTCGACAGGGCACCCTCGCTCAAGAGCATCGAGTCGTATTACGTCGAGTACAACCCCAGCGAGATCCACGGCGGCGATCCGGCCAACCCGAGCCCCGGCGATCCGATTATCCGCGAGGACAAGGTCGCGCCCGGCCGGACCGAGACCCGGATTCTCTGCGTCCAGGATCGGCCCGGTCAGGAGGTCACCGGCAAGTACCTCCGCCGGGTCAAGCCCGACTACGACGACAAGTTCCAGCCTGCCGTCCGGTTCGAGTTCGACCATAGCGGCGCGATGCGGTTCGGCCGGCTGACGCGCAACCACCTGCCCGAGGAAGGCGACGCGTTCAAGTACCGGCTGGCGATCGTGCTGGATGACCTGGTGATGTCGGCGCCCAACATCAATTCCGAGATCCGCGATTCGGGGATCATCGAGGGCGGCGGCACCGGCTTCAAGCCCCACGAGGTCGAGCGCCTGGTCACGGTGCTCAACGCCGGCAGCCTGCCCGCCGTCATCGACCCGACGCCGCTCCAGGAGGAGAAGGTCGGCCCGACCCTCGGCGAGGACACCATCGCCAAGGGCATCTTCGCCATCTGGATCTCGATGCTGGTCGTCCCGATCTTCATGCTGGTCTACTACCGGTTCGCCGGCATCGTCGCGGTCATCGCGCTGGTCGTCAACATGATCCTGCTGATCGGCACGATGGCCTTCATGAAGGCTACCTTCTCGCTGCCCGGCCTGGCCGGGTTGGCGCTGACCATCGGCATGGCGGTTGATGCCAACGTGCTGGTCTTCGAGCGGATGCGCGAGGAGAAAGAACGCGGCGCCGGCATGGCGCAGCAGATCCGCAACGGCTTCAACCGGGCATGGATCACGATCTTCGACTCGCACGTCACCAACTTCCTCGCCGCCGTTGTGCTCTACCTGGTCGGCACCGAGGAGGTCAAGGGCTTCGCCCTGACGATGATGATCGGGATGGCGTGGAACCTGTTCACGGCCGTCTTCATGTCCCGGGTCATCTTCGAGTACTGGTACTCGCGGGGTTGGCTGAAGAAGGTGACGATGCTGAAGATGCTGAACAAGACCAACATCGACTTCATCGGCCCGCGCTACTTCTGCATGGGAGCCTCGCTTCTCGTGATCGTCCTCGGCCTGGCCGCCACGGTGGCGCGGGGCAAGGGAATGCTCAACATCGACTTCACGGGCGGCACGCTCGTCACGATCCGGCTCAACGAGGACGACGCGACGGTCAAGAACGTCTCCGAGTCCCGCCGCGCCGAGTTCGTGCGAGAGAAGGCGATGCGCGTCCTGCCGGACGTCACGGTCGAGAGCCTGCGGGTCACCGGCGACAGGTCGCTCTCGCGGTTCAACATCCGGACCACCGACCAGGATCCGGACCATGTCAAGCAGTCGATTCTCGACGTGTTCGGGTCCTCGCTGGCTCGCGTCGAGATGACCTTCGGCGAGCCCCGCGCCATCCCGGCGGCGCCGGCCGACGAGACGGCCGAGTCGGGCACCACCAAGACGTTCGCCGGCGGCCGTGAGTACGACCTGCACTTCAACACGAAGTCGTTCAACAGCCCGCTCCCGGCCGATCAGGTGGTCACGGCCGAGTTCGTCAAGGTCCTCGAGAAGGCGGGGATCTCCGGACCCGAGACGCGGTTCAAGCTCCGCGAGGCGCCGACCCCTGAGGATGCGTCCGCCGCGGCGAGGACCGGCACTCACCTGATCCTCCAGACCGACCTGGAGCCTGACATCGCCAGAACCCAGCTCGAAACCCTGAAGACCTCGATGGCCAACAACCGCGACCTGCTGTTCGAGCGCATCACCAACTTCGGCGGCACCGTCGCGGGCGAGACCCAGAAATACGCCATCGTCGCCACCGTGGCGAGCTGGCTGATCATCATCGCCTACCTCTGGTGGCGGTTCCACTCGTTCACCTACGGGTTCGCCGCCGTGCTGGCCGTGGTGCACGACGTGCTGGTTACCCTCGGCGCGCTGGCCGTCAGCTACTGGCTGGCGATGATCCCGGGCGTCAGCAACTTCCTCCAACTCGACCAGTTCAAGATCGACCTGCCGATCGTCGCTGCGTTCCTCACCCTGATTGGGTTCTCGGTCAACGACACGATCGTGATCTTCGACCGCATTCGCGAGATCAAGGGGAAGACGCCGAACCTCACCAACAAAATGGTCAATGATGCCATCAACCAGACGCTGAGCCGGACGATCCTCACGTCGTTCACCGCCTGGCTGGTCGTCGTCATTCTGTATCTCTTCGGCGGCGAAGGGCTCCACGGATTCGCCTTCGCGCTGGTCGTTGGTTTCCTCAGCGGCACCTACAGCACGGTGTACATCGCCACCCCGATCCTGATCGACTTCGTCGCGGCACGGCCGGCACCGGTCAAGGCGGGCGGCAAGCAACTGGCCGCCGCGCGTTGAGCGAGCGGCTATCTCACGGGGAACTGAACCGCCGGGCGACTACCGGGTGATTCCTTCCGCGATCCTCGATCAGCAGCGAGCGACCTCACGGGGCCGGCCCATCCGATCGGAATGGGCCGGCCCCGGTCATTTCCCTACCTGAGCACCCGTCCGCCGAACAGGCGGACGACATCCCCTCCGCGATCGAGACAGAGGGCTCCATCCTCGTCGATGCCGCAGCCGAGGCCGGCGATGACCTGATCGCCCTGATCGACGCTGACTCGCTCGTCTCGCAGAAGGTCGAGCGCCCGCCATCGCGTTGCGAGCGTGCCGCCTCGTGCCGCGAGCTGCCCGATTATCGAGGCGAGGCGGTCCAGCATCGCGGCCAGCAGTCGGGCCGGGGTCTGCTCGCCCAAAGGCGGCCCGGGCAGTGCCGAGACGCTCGTGGCCATCGACCGCACCGAAGCGGGCGCCTCGGCCAGGTCGGAGGCGACATTCATGCCGATACCGATCAGGAGCCGGCGCCGGCCGTCTGCCATCTCCACCCGCTCGGGCAGGATTCCCGCGAGCTTCCGGCCGTTGAGCTCGACGTCGTTGGGCCAGCGGATTCCCAGGCCGGGCGCCCTGTAGCCCAGCGCATCGAGGGCATCGATCACCGCGACGGCGGCGGCCAGAGCGAGTCTCGGCTCGGACTCGGTCGGAAGGCCGTGCGCGGCGGGGTCGAGGGCCA
>JAKAUH010000378.1 GCA_021818605.1 Planctomycetota bacterium | reverse complement strand
CCGACGCGCAAGCGGGTGAATGGGAGGGTCGGCCCGGGAATCCACTCGCTGGCGCGTCGGGCTCGTATCGACCGGATCGTTGCATCGTGCGCAATCCAACCGTTCGGCGCTCTAGCTATGGATCGCCCGGCCGTCCACCGCCAGCGCGGCCTCGCGGGTCGCCTCGGAGAGCGTCGGATGGGCGTGGCAGGTGCGTGCGATGTCCTCGGCGCTGCCGGCGAACTCCATCACGGCGACCGCCTCGGCGATCATCTCCGACGCCCGCGGGCCGAGGATGTGCACGCCCAGCACCCGGTCGGTCGCCGCGTCCGCCAGGATCTTCACCACGCCCTCGCTCTCGTCCATCGCCTTGGCCCGGCCATTCGCCAGGAACGGGAACTTGCCCACCTTGTACTGCCGGCCCGACTCCTTCAACTGCTCCTCCGTCTGGCCCACGCCGGCCATCTCGGGCCAGGTGTAGATCACGCCGGGGATCGTGTCATAATTCACGTGCCCCGCCTTGCCCGCCAGCAGCTCCACGCACGCGATCCCCTCGTCCTCCGCCTTGTGCGCCAGCATCGGCCCCTCGATCGCGTCGCCGATCGCCAGGATCGACGGGACCTTCGTGCGGAAATGCGCATCGACCGGGACCCGGCCCGTCCGGGCGTCAACCTCGATCCCCAGCTCGGCCAGTCCCAGGCCCTGCGTGTACGCCCGGCGGCCCACCGCCACGAGGACCCGGTCGCAGGGATAGGTCGACTCGGAGCCGTCCTTCCCCTGCGCCTTCACGACCGCGCGGTCCCCCTCGACGGTCGCCCCGGTGACCTTCGTCTCGAGATGGATCTCCAGCCCCTGCTTGACCAGGCTCCTGCGCAGCATCTCGCCCAGCTCCTGGTCGGCCGTGGGTGTGATGCGAGGCAGGAACTCGAGCACCGTGACCTTCGACCCCAGCCGGTTCCAGACCGAGCCCAGCTCCAGCCCGATGTAGCCGGCGCCGATCACCACCAGGTGTTCGGGCACTCGGTTGAAGCTCAGGGCCCCGGTCGAATCGACCACGACCCGGCCGTCGAAGGGGAGGAATGGCAGCGCGACCGGCTCGGACCCGGTCGCCACCAGGATGTTCCGGGCCTTCAGCTCGGCCGATCCCCCCTCGTTGAGCGCCACCTGCACCGTGTCGGGCGCCGTGATCTTCCCCGCACCGAAGACGGGCTCGATCTTGTTCTTGCGGAAGAGGAACCGGACGCCGTCCGTCAGGCTCTTGACGACCTCGGCCTTGCGGGCGAGCATCGCCGGCAGGTCGAGGCTGAGGCCGTCGAACTTGATGCCGTGCTTCGCGAACCGCTCCTTCGACAGGTGGAACAGCTCGCTCGAGTCGAGCATCGCCTTGCTGGGGATGCAGCCGACGTTCAGACACGTCCCGCCCAGCGTGCGGCTCTTCTCGACGCACGCGACCTTCATGCCAAGCTGCGCTGCGCGAATGGCCGCCACGTATCCGCCCGGCCCCGCGCCAATCACGATCAGATCGAACTGGGTTGCCACCGTAGACTCGCTCCTGGTCCGTCGCGGTCGAATCGGCCCGAACCCGGCCGCGCCGCGGGTGTGCCTCCACGCCGACACGCGGAGATCGATCGATTCGACCCCACGCAGCCGTCGCGGCGAAGGTGATGACTCAAACCCGTACCCACGCGAACCATCGTACCACGATGGCCGGGCGCCAGCGCCCGCGCCGGTCCGGCACGGTCGGTCGCGTCCCCCGCCTGGAGCGCCGGAACCCGCATCGAACCGATCGACCCGCCCCAACGACGATCCGTCGAAGATCGGTCGGACCGATCAACCGCGAAGAACCCGAAAACAACGAAAAAGGACGGCCGACCGCACCGACGTCAGTGGGATTCTCATCTCATCTCATTTAATTTCATTTTATCGCATTTCCGCGATTTTCGCGGTTCCTTCGGGAACTCCAGGCCATGGACTGGCGATCGAGCCGAGGGCTGGAGGAATCCTGATCCCGTCCCGGTTCCTTTGCGGGTTTTGTACCGCGGTGACCTTCGGGACTCTTACTGGGTCTTCTTGGTGATTTCGGGCTGCTGCAGTTGCGGCAGCCGGAAGCCGTCGGGCATCTCGGGCAGGATCAGGTCGCGCCTTTCCTTGGTCGACAGGCCGCGGCCCTCGATGAACGTCCACGTCTTGCCGCCATCCGGCGAGATACCCAGCAGGTACGACTTCGCCACGATCGTTGCCGCCGGTGTGGACACCTCGGTGGTCGCCGGCACGATGACGAAACTGTTCGTCCCCTTCGAGGCCCGCTTGCCGGGCTGGCCCACCGCGACCCTGGTGATCGTCACGCCCTGAGCCTTCATGATCTCCGTCTGGCGGGTCACGGCGTCGATCAGCTTCTCCTTCCCCCCGGCCATCTTGACCACCTTGGGGTAGGTCAGATCGGCCAGCAGGGCGTAGTTGCCCTTCTGGATCGATTCGACCAGCGATAGCGCCTTCTTCCTGATGAGCGCGGTCTCGGCGGCCTCGTCGCCCCTCGCCACGACGACCAGACCGGCCGTCACGAGCATCATGCCCAGAAGTTTCTTCATGAGATCGCTCCTTGCAGCAGGTTGTCTGTCCGGATTGTCCGACCGGTGGCTCCTGCCAGTTCGCCGGAATCTGGCCAGTTCGTCCCATCATCGCGGATCACCCCGACCCGCGAAAGCCCGTTCCGCGGGCCGCAGGCGGCCGAACGAGCCAACGAACGCCGGATGCGACCTACGCCGCGCCCGAATCGGAGGCGCGGTCCCGGCGCTCGATCAGGGGGGCGAGTGCCTCGGCCATCCGGGCGAAGACACCGTCCCAGTCGTCAAGCCGCTGCTGGCGGAACAGCCGCATGGTGGGATACCACGGCGTGTCCTCGCGGCCAGCGAACCATCGCCAGTCGGCGGCGGAAGAGTGAGCCACCCAGACCGGCACGCCCATTCCGCCCGCCAGGTGGGCGAGCGCCGAGTCGGGCGCGATGACCAGGTCGAGCTCCGGCAGGATGGCCGCCGTCTCGCTGAAATCACGGCCGAGGCGCCCGGGGATCTCGTCGACCCGGAATCGCCCGCCGAGCGCGGCGAGCTGCTCGACCCCGTGATCGACCTGAACGCTCAGCAACCGCACCCCTGGCACCGCGGCGACCGGCGCGAGCCGCTCGAGTGGGAACGAGCGCCAGCGATCGGCTCGATGGGTCGGCCGTCCCTGCCAGGCGACGCCCACCAGGAACGGCCGAGGCCGGCGGGCGTCGCAATCCGTCGCAGCCGAGTTCCTCAGCCCGGCGATCACGGTTCGCCAGTGCGCGACCTGGGCCGGCGCGGCGAACAGGTACGGCACCCGCGCAGGGATCGTTGCCACGGTCGTGCCCAGCCGATGCGGCAGGCTCAAAAGCGGGGCCTGGACGTGGCATTGCGGCTCGAAGCCCGTCAGGCCGTCGAAGGCCAGATCCACCCCCTCGCATCGGGCGATCAGCCGCACCAGCGGCGGCTGACACAGCACCACCACTCGGCCGCCCCGCTCCTTCACCAGCCGGGCGTACCGGATGAACTGCAGCGTGTCGCCGAACCCCTGCTCGAAATGGAGCAGGATGGTCCGCTCGCTCAGGTCGTCTCCCGCCCACAAAGGCCGGTTGACCTGCACGCCGGGATGCGGGGTGCAACGGAGCCGCCACTCGTGCTCGCCCCAGCCGCGGGCGAAATCCCCCAGCGCGAGCAGGCAGTAGCCGAGATTGCGGTGGATCTCGGGCGAGTCGGGCGTCGCCGCCAGCGCCCGCTGATAGAGGTCGGCCGCCTCCGGCCACCGCGCCTGGCGGATCCGGTGCATCGCCAGACTCTGCAGGATCTCGGTCCCGCCGGGCATTCCCTCCAGCGCGCGCTCGAGCAGCACCGAGGCCCCGTCGAAGTCGCCCCGGTCCGAGACCAGCACGCCCAGGTTCATCATCGCGTGGAACGCCGAGGGCTCGAGCTCCAGCGCCCGCTCGAACCAGGCGCGTGCCTCGTCCCGACGCTCGCCCACCATCAGGGCGAGCCCGAGGTTGGTCGCGATCCGGTAGTCGCCCGGATGCCGTCGCTCGGCGCGTCGGTAGATGGCCTCCGCCTCGTCGTGCCGCCCCAGCCGCCAGACCGCCACGCCCAGCGCGATCATCGACTCGACGTCGTCCGGTCGAAGACCGAGCGCCGCCCGCGCCTCGGCCTCGGATCCGTCGAACTCGCCGGCCAGTGCCCGCTCGACCGCCCTCGCGCGGTGCGCACGGACGAGAAAGTCCACGTCGCCCGCCGAGGATGCGCCCGTCTCTTCCAGGCCTTCGGCCTTCCCCCGCTCAATCGCTTCCATGCGACGCCCTCCGGACCCTCCCGCCCTGGCCGAGTCTAGCCGGATCGGTCCCGGCCTCCAAGGTCAGCTTCCTCAGGGCCCATGTCGTTCCAGAAACCGGACTTGCGCTTGCGGATTCCCCCACGCAGCCACGGACATGCCGGATCCATGTTGACGGAACACCACATGACGCGTGTCGGGCGGACAGGCGGCATATCAACTGCATGTCCTTTCTCGCCGTTTCTCGCCGTTTCTCGCCCAGGTTCTCCTTACATAGGCCCACCCTCCTTATGCAATCCACGGCGATGACCCCGCTCCTGCGGCGGCGATCCGGTCCATGGGGCCGCTCGGCCCGGCGGACCGGGACGCTGGTGATGATTTTTCGCGACGCACGGCCTTTTCCGTTATGTCGCAACGTCTGTTTTCTTTAGGATGTCGAACAATCCGGTCTGACGGAGGGAGGACTCGTGTACATTCGATGTCCGAAATGTGGTCGCAAGGGGCACCTGCCCGATCGCCTGGCGCCGGAGGCGAACAGCCTGAGGTGCCGCCGCTGTGGCGCGAATTTCCCCACGCCCGAGCTGGCCCGGCTGGCGTCGGCGCGTGACGAGGCTCCGGCGTCCGTTCCGGTCGAGGCGTTGTCGGCGCGCCTGGAGGCGAAGGGCTTTGTGACCGACGGGTTCTTCCGGGGATACGATGACGCCAGGCCGGCGCGAACGCCCGGCGCGGGCGATTCGAACTACGAGCTGATCTTCACCCTCGAGGACGCCGGGGGCGACTCGGGCGACTCGGGTGACGAATGGAAGGCCAGGCCGGTGGGGGCCGACATCG
>JAKAUH010001088.1 GCA_021818605.1 Planctomycetota bacterium | reverse complement strand
CATATTCTCCGTGCATACTCCTGCGCTCTGATCAACTGATCAGAGCAGGCCGAAAAATCGAAAGAAGAGGCGGCTCGATGAATTCTTGGACGGTCTCCTAGCGGAGGGGGTGGGATTCGAACCCACGGGACGTCGGAGACGCCCAGCGGTTTTCAAGACCGCCCCTGGCATCGAGAAAACCCCGGGAAACAAGGCGATTTCGTCACATCAGGGGCAACTTGCCCACCATTTGCCCACCGACACCTGTCAGACTGACCCGGACCTTGCCCGCATCGTGGGTGCATGGCCGACGCTGCCCGAGAGCGTGCGATCGTCGATCCTGATGCTGGTCAGGGCCGCCCGGCGCCCTTGACAGGCGACTAGAATCATCCGGGCGAGAGCTGAGCCACGCCCGAAGGGACAACGCCGTCCCGACCATTTGCGGAACCCGCCAACGGACGCCAATCCCTCGATGCCTGCGAGGTGTGGGCTGGCGGGGTAGGGGGCAGGCCCCCCATCGCGGACCGACTAGTTGCTGTGTGCCGACGCCGGAATTTTTGCATGGGCAATCGCGCCTGCCTGGGGTTGGCCGTCCTGTTAGAATGCGCAGTCTGGGATAACTGAGAAGCATGATGGCAACTCGGAAAGATGGGAATGCTGCGTAGAAAGCCAAAGGCGGAAGGTCAGGGAAAGATAGCGTTGGCTGGGAAGGGTGGAAGGACGGCGAAGCGAGAGAAGGATACGCAATAAAGATTGTCTGCACAGGGAAAGCCCTACAGGAAAGAAAGACGCCAGGGGCAGACTGGATAGGCAAGGAAGGTTGCGTGGTAGAGGCAGCATGCGCACGGTTTGAGGATCTGGCCCTGGATAGGCAGACTGTGGAGTCCGGGGGAAACACGCAAGAGCATGGATGGCAACGAAGTTGTGAGGCTCAGTAGTGTACAGGCGCTTCGACCGGTCGTAGAATGTGAGGAGACCGCCCTACCTAGCTAGTGGGGTATGGCTGGCCAGCTTGCCGTGGTGGACCTCCGTCCCCGCCCCGGCGAGCTGGCCCGGCCGGTCGGACGGAGAAGAACATGTCGAGAACTTCCTGCCTTGACGGCGCTCCCGCGACCGACGAGTTCGTCATCGTGTTCCGCGCCCTAGAGGGCGGCTTGCAGCAGGTTGATGTCGCGCCGTTGTTGAGCCTCGCGGGCTGGAACGACGGCCAGCCGCGGACATACTGGCTCTGCTCCGCGGATGCGATCGTGAAAACGACTGATGGGCGATTCATTTGCTTCGGCGTCGATTGGTCCGACTCTCCGCTTGAAGGGCCGATGCTGGCCGACTCCGGCCCGCCCCGCGAGCTGTCGCCAGGCGAGGCGTTTGGGTTGCTGATCGCGCATGGCCATGCGCCGCCCCGTTGTCTTCAGGGCCGCGCGCTGGATGCTGGCAGCGCCGGGCCGGCCGAGATGCCCCGCCCGGGCCGCCAGGCTCCCAAGTATCGGCGTGGCGAACTCGATGAGCGGGCCGTTGCCGCGCTTCTCGCGAATCCGACCCTAAGCTACGACCAGCTAGCCGAGGCGCTGGGTTGCCGGTCCAGTACGCTTCGAGACAAGAGCAAGTGCCCGAGGCTGCATCAGGCGATCGCGTCGATCCGGCTCCAGCGGGAATCGTTCCGGGGCGGATCGACCTGGCGGGATCGCCGTCCCGACGACGACGAAGCGTAGGGGACACTCGGGGACACTTCAGGGGCGCGCCGAAAAAATCTTTCCCCTGGAAACAAGGCACAGAACGCGAATTCTTGGGGACACTTCGGGGGCACTCGCCCAAGGGTAACGGCCGCATGTCGCGGCCCGATCCTCTGGAGAGATCCCCCCATGCCTCGAAAGCCTGTCAGGCCCGGCCCGGTGCCCGACGCCGATCCCGTGCGCTGGTTCGCGCGGCTTGCCCGAGCGATCGGCGAGAGTGATTACCCGCTGGCCGCCATCGCCCGGGAGCGCCTTTTTGACCTTGGCTGGGCGGTAGCGCACCTGCCGACCGAGGCCCCCGCCAGCCCCCGCCAGGCTGACCGCCAGGAAGGGGGCGCGTCATGAGCGCGCCGTACTTCGCGTCGAATTTCGAGATCGCCCGGGCTCAAAGAGAAGAAGCTGAGCGCCGCCGCCAGGGGGCGGCCATGGCCGCCCCCAGCGCCGATCCCGCGCCGGCCGAGTCGGCGTTGGCCCAAGTCGTGGCCGAGCTGGCCGCGCTCCTGCCGGGACTCCGCCAGGCTATCGAACGCCAGGCCGACGCCAAGCCCCCCGTCGAGCGGATGGCACTCCGCCTTGATGAAGTGGCCGATGCCATCGGGCTGAGCCGCCGTGTCATCGAGCGGGCGAGAAGCGCCGGTCGATTCCCCAAGCCCGACCTGGCCATCGGCAAGATGCCGTTGTGGCGGCCCGAGACTGTCCGCGGCTGGCTCGACGGGGGGGGTGCCCAATGAACATCGACCCATACGACGCCTGGGCTCTCGCCAGGCTCGTGGCCGCCCTGCCCGTTGAGGGTGGCGAGCTGGCCGCCGTGTCGCCAGCCCTGCGCCTGCTGGCCGAACGCCTGGCGTCATCGGCGCCGGCCGACCGGCTTGCCATCCTCGACGGCTTCCGGCTGGCGCGGCCCGACCCAGACGAGCTGGTCAAGGCGATGGCCGACATCAGGCCAGACGAGCCGCCGCCGACCGCCGAGGCCGCGACACGTCGGTTCGCGACCTGCGCGGACCTGGTTGGCGTCCAGGGGGCCGACGCCTGGATCTGGCCTGGGTGGCTTCCGGCAGCAAGAGTGTCCGGCGTCGCGGCAGCCGAAGGCATCGGCAAGACGCGCTTCGCCCTGGACCTGGCGCGGCGTGTCTGGCACGGGCTGCCCTGGCCCGACGGCGCGCCCATGACGCTGCCGCCCCGGTCTCCGACGCTCTGGGTGGCTGCTGACGGCCAGCACGACGAACTTGCCAGCACGCTGCGCGACCTGGAAATGCCCCCGGAAGCCGTCGTTTTCCCCGCCCCGCCGAGCGACCCCTACGAGGGGACCTCGCTGGATGATCCCGAAACGCTTGAGTCACTCGATGCCGCATGCGCGTTGATCCGGCCTGCGTTCGTCGTGGTCGATTCGCTGACCTACGCAACGCGGTCGGACATCGGCGAGCAACGGTCGATCGCAACCCTGAAGGGGCCGCTGGTCAACCTGGCGCAGACGCATCAAGTCCTAATCATGCTTTTGCTGCACGTCAGCAAGGAAGGGCAGGCCCTGGGGCGCCGCATCCGGGGGGTCACCAGGACCTTGTTGCACCTGGATGCTCCGGACCCCGCCAAGCCCGAGCGGTTGCGGGTCTGGATGGAAAAGACCTACGCCCTCCGGCCAGCGCCCCTAGGGGCGACTATCACCCGGGCGGGCAACATCTACGACACCAGCCCGCCCGCGCCGCGCGATCCGTCGAAGGGCGGACGACCGCCCGAGAAGACGGAAGCGGCCGCCGCCTTCCTCGAAGAACGGCTGGCCGAGGGAGACCGCCGGGCCGTCGACTTGGTGCGCGAATGGGAGTCGCGCGGCGAGTCGAAGAGCGCGCTCTTTCGTGCCAAAGAAAAGCTTGAACTTGCTGGCCGTCTCGTCTCGGACACATCGACCAAACCTCAAGTGTGGCACCTTGCCACCGGCGCCTCGGACGACCCGCTGGAGTTTCGGAACTAGTTTCAGACTGTTTCGGAACTCCAATTAGCCAGGTTCAAAACTCGAAACCCTAGGGTTCTGAGTTTTGAACCTGGGAATTTACAGCCAAGGGTGGATGCACAATACAGGGGTGCAAGCATGGGGATCGCGGTGAAGACGAGAGCCGCGCCAGGCGATCGGCTTGACTGGAACGACATCAAAGACCGGCTAGATCTGGCAACGGTCGTGGCTGCCCTGCTTGGGCCGCCGGTCCGGCGGATCGGCGCCCGGCTGGCGTGGCTCTGCCCGCTGCATGACGACCACGATCCGTCGTTCACGGTCGATGACCGGGGCTGGCGTTGTTGGTCCTGCGCGACCGGCGGGGACGCTGTCGGGCTCGTCCGGCGCCTCGAGCCCGGGTTGGGCTTCCCCGAGGCGATCCGGCGTGCTGCCGAACTGGGTGGGATCGCCTTGCCGGGCCGCCCGACCCGGTCCGGTCTGACCGCCCGACCGCCTGTCCGACCGCCCGTCCGACCCGCTGAGAGGCCGCCGGGCGAGTCGAGCGGGTTGGACCGGCAGGAAGCGGAGCGGTTGGTTGCCGACGCCTCTGAGCGGATCTGGCGACCCGAGGGAGCCGCCGCGCTGGCCTACCTCAGAGGCCGGGGACTGACCGAGGCGACCATCCGGGCCGCCCGCCTCGGATGGGCCGACAAGATCCGACTCCCGAAGCGGGATGGCGACGGGACTTGGACCCTGGCGGGAATCACCATCCCTTGGGGCGAGCCCGGCCGCCTGACCCGGATCAAGGTCCGGCGACTCGGCCTGTTTCGAGGGGCGAAGTACATCGAGGTTTTCGCGGACGGATGGCATGTTTACCCCTCGATGGCGAGCGTCCGGCCCGGCATGCCGCTGGTGGTCTGCGAAGGGGAATTCGATGCCCTGCTGCTCATCCAAGAGCTGGCCGACCTGGCGAGCGTCGTGACCCTCGGGAGCACATCCAGCCGGCCCGGCGCTGCCTTCCTGGTGGCCGCGATGGCGTGCCCCACGTGGTTCGTCGCCCTCGATGCCGACCCGTCCGGGGACGATTCCGCCGCCAAGTGGCCAGCCCGAGCGGTCCGCGTCCGGCCGCCGGCCGGCGACTGGACCGAGGCGATCCAGGCCGGAACCGACCTACGCCGCTGGTGGACTGAGGAGTATTTCCCGGCCGAGTTCGACAAACTTGAACGCGCGAGCATCTACGAATTCGATGGCGGTCTGACCCGAGAGGCCGCCGAGCTCGCGGCGGGACTGTTGCCCCGCCAAGGGGAGATGACAGTTGACAATTAGCAAGCAAAGGATACGATCTGGGCATGAGCGAACAATCCAACAGCATCACCGGGCAACTGAAAGCCGCCATCGACGGCTCTGGCCAGTCGCGGTACGCCCTGAGTTGTGCGTCCGGCGTGGCCCAGTCCGCCCTCAGTCGATTCATGAGCGGCGAGCGGGGCTTGTCTCTGGAGTCGGCAGCCAGGCTGGC
>JAKAUH010000332.1 GCA_021818605.1 Planctomycetota bacterium | reverse complement strand
TTCCGATCTGAGGTACTTGGCGTGGCGCGAACGCGGGCGAGGCGCGGATTCGTCGGGCGCGGCACGTGGCGCGGGTGTCCCCGAAACCGGGGCCGGGGAATTGGGTCGGGCGGCGAGGGCGTCAGGCGGCGTCATGAGCGGCGCGGGCCTCCTCGAAGACACGGGAGATGACCTCCTCGAGCGGCGGCTCCTCGACGCTCACATCGGCGACGGAGTGGCGATCGAGCACCGCCGCGAGGACCGTGGCGATCTGGCCCCGCCCGACCTTGACCTCGGCAAATGGGCCCTCGCGCCGGACGACCTCGCCGAAACGGCCCAGGTCGTCGGGCGCCTCGGCCTCGAACTGCAGCTTCACGAGCTTCGTCTCGCTGAACCGCTCGACGATCCGCGCCAGCGGACCGTCGTAGATCAAATGCCCGTGATTGATGACGATCACCCGATCGCACAGCGCCTCGACGTCGCGCATGTAGTGGCTCGTCAACAGCGTGGTCACGCCGCGGCGGGCGTGGTAGTCGCGCAGGCACTTCTGGATCATGCCCTGCGCCACGACGTCCAGGCCGATCGTCGGCTCGTCGAGCAGCAACAGCCTCGGCGAATGCAACAGTGCGGCGATCAGCTCCATCTTCATCCGCTCGCCGAGCGAGAGCTCGCGCACCGCCTGGCGGGTCAGCTTCTCGACGCCGAGGAGCCCCGTCAGTTCGTCGAGCGTCGCGCGGAACTCGGCCGGCGGGATGGCGTAGATCTCGCGCAGGAGCTGGAAGCTATCCGCCGCGGGCAGGTCCCACCAGAGCTGGTTCTTCTGGCCCATCACCAGCGCGAACTGGCGGCGGAAGGCGTCGGCGCGCTGCCAGGGGACATAGTCCAGCACCCGCGCCTCGCCGCCGGAAGGGTAGATCAGGCCCGAGAGCATCTTGAGCGTCGTCGTCTTACCAGCGCCGTTGGGGCCCAGGAAGGCCACCATCTCGCCCGGCTCGATCCGGAAGCTGATCCCGTCCACGGCCCGCACCTCGCGGTACTCGCGGCGAAACAGCCCCCGCAGCGCACCGAGCACGCCCGCCTGCTTCTGGGCGACACGATAGGTCTTGGTCAGTCCGGCCGCCTCGATCATTTCTCGTTTCGTCCCTGGTCATTGGTCATGGGTCATTGGTCCTTTGTTCTGTTCGACACGAGGCGATCCGGCGGGTCTGAGGAGCCAGGAAAACGTCGGCGCCCCGTGTCAGGTGACGGGGCCGCGCCCTATCGCTTCTCGGGTTTTCGGACGCGGATATAGTGATCCGTGAGCTGGGCGTGCAGGGTGGGCATCGGGACCTTGGGCATGTGGCAGTTGAGGCAGTCGCGGGCCGGGTTCACCGGGCAGACCGTCCGCCTGCCGGCGGGCGCGGACGACGCGGCCGTCTTCGCATTCGCCCCTTCCTTCGACGCCGAGTGGCAGGCGACGCACTTCGCCTCGTAGAAGGCAGCCGAGTGATTCGCCTCGCGATGCGGGTCATGGCATGTCATGCAGCTCAGTGCGCCGTTGCTTTCGGTGTAACAGCGGCTGAACGTCATGGTGACGCCCGGCGAGCGAACATACGCCGGGTTCTCCGGGTCGCCCTTGATCTGCGAGGGAAGGCCGACGGTGTGGCACTCCGCGCACTGGCCGTTGGCCGTCAGAGCGGGCGTGCCGGCGACGTTGATGATCGCGAAGTCGGTCGAGCCCTTGCGGTCCCGCAGATCGCTAGTGGCCGCGCGCACGTGGTTGCCGCCCGGCCCGTGACACCGCTCGCAGCCGATGGCGCGATCGGCTGCCTCAGGCCCGCCACCGCCTTCGGGCGGCGGGTCGCGGAAGTCGCGCGAGCGGGTGACGTGGCAGTACAGGCAACGGACGACGCCATCGCGGACGTCGATCCGCTGGCCGCGTAGATCCTCGACTGTGTCCGAGTGCCCCACGTCGCCGGCCGTTGCACCCCAGCCCGATCCGCCTGACGTATGGTAGTACGACACCCGCAAAGCCCGGTAGTTCCGCTCATCGTCGCGCGCGATCATCGTGAGATAATGTTGCGGGGTGCCGAACGCATACTCGACGACCATCCGGCGGACCTGGCCGCCGATCCGGCTCGCTGACTCGATCGCATCCCCCTTGCGCTCGATCGCGTGAGTGACCTTCGGGTCGTCGGGATCGATGACGGGCCGGTCGGGCCGAGGCAGGTCGAGCAGGCCCTTGCCGTGATAAAAGGTCCGCGTGTGGCGGGTCGCGTCGTAGGCGTCGCTCTGGTCGCGGTGGCACGGGGCGCACGCGGCCGAGCCGACGAACGGGGCCGGCTCGGGCATCAGCCGGTGCTCGGCGGCGTAGTCGCCCGAGCGCGCCAAGGCCTTGCCGGCTTCGGGCATCCGGCCGAGCTGAAGATAGGCACGGCTCAGGAGCCATTCAGCCTCGCGGTCGGGCGTTGATGAGAGCGAAAACGAAGACACGGCCGGGATCATCCGGAGCTGCGCCTCGGCGTCGGCCGCGCGGCCCAGGCGCAGGAGATTTCGCGCCAGGAGCCTGCGAAAGTGCGCCGCGTCGAACAGGGCGCCCCGCGCTTCGGGCTCGCGCTTCAGGCCTTCTTCGAGCGCCGCCACGACGCCGGGCGGGTCGTCAACCAGCTCGCTGATCTCGCCCAGCAAGAACCGGCCGCGGGCCTCCCAGCCGGGCAAGTTCGACAGGCGACGGGCGCTGACAAGCGCCTGGTCAATCCGCTGCAACCGGACCGAGAGCCGGGTGGAGTTGTCGAGCATCTCGGCGTGATCGGCGCCCGGCTTCTCCGCCAGAGCCCGTCGCCAGACCTCCAGCCCGGCCTCGATCCGGCCGGTGCGGACAATCGCCAGTCCCTTGAGGAAGGCGTCCTCGGGCTCCGGCTCGAGCGCGGCCTCGGCTTCGGCCTGGCGGAGGCGCCCATCATAGATCGACAGCGCCGACGCATCGCGGTCCAGACGCACGAGGCAACGGGCATACAGCCGCAGGATCTCCGGATCGGCCGACCGGTTGCCGACGTCCCGGATCTCGGCCCGCAGAATCTCGGCCGCGCGGTCCCAGTCGCCACGCGCGTACGCTTCGCGCGCCCGGACCGCCGGACCGGGCGCCCAGAGGCTCTGGACCACCAGCGCCAGCCCGAGCGCAACGCCGAGCACCGCGACCGTCGCGCCGATCCCCCAGACGGCCCGGCGCCGTTGTGGACTCATGCCCGGTGTGCCTCGAGTCAGGCCGGCAATCTCGCCCGCCTCCGAACTGGAAAGGAACCGAAAAACCGAAGAGAAGACCAGAGACTGAAAACTGAAAACTAAATATCGATATCCTTCGCCGTATACGCCTCTTCCATGATGAACTTGAACCGGGCCTCGGGCTCCTTGCCCATGAGGTCGCTGACGGTGCGGTCGGTGTAGGGCCGGTCGTCGTCGGGGACGACCACGCGCAGCAGCCGGCGGCGCATCGGGTCGAGGGTGGTCTCGAACAACAGCTTGGCCGGCATCTCGCCCAGGCCCTTGAAGCGAGTGATGTTGGGCTTGGCGTTCTTCGGCAGCGAGGCGAGGATCCGGTCACGGGCTGCGTCGTCAGAAGCCCAGAAGGTCTCCTTGCCCCACGAGACCTTGTACAAGGGCGGACAGGCGAGGTACACCCGACCGTCGGCGAACAGGCCCTGAACGTGCCGGTAGAAGAACGTCAGGAGCAACGTGGCAATGTGGTGGCCGTCGCTGTCGGCGTCGGTCAGCAGGATAACCTTGCCGTAGCGCAGGCGCGACGAGTCGTACTGGTCGTCCATGCCGCAGCCCAGCGCGCTGATGATGTCCGTCAGCTCCTTGTTGTCGAGCACCTTGGCCTTGCCGGCCTGCTCGGCGTTCAGGACCTTCCCCTTGAGCGGCAGGATGGCCTGGACGTCTCGGTCGCGGCCCTGCTTGGCCGAGCCGCCGGCGCTGTCACCCTCGACGATGAACAGTTCGGAAATCTCGGGGTCGGTGCTGTCGCAGTCGTGCAGCTTGCCGGGGAGATTCAGCCGGCCGGAGATCGCCGTCTTGCGGCGCACCTGGCTGGCCGCGGCGCGGCTGGCCTCGCGGGCGCGGGCCGCCTGGATCACCCGGGCGGCGATCGCATCACCGACGCTCTTGTTCTTGAGCAAAAAGTTCTCGAGCGCCGGGCGGACCATCGACTCGACCTGAGCCTTCACCTCAGGGTTGTTCAGCCGCCCCTTGGTCTGCCCCTGGAACTGCGGCTCGTGCAGGCAGACGGCCAGCACGGCCGTCAGGCCCTCGCGAATGTCCTCGCGCTTGATCTCCATCCCCTTCTTGACCAGGTCGTGCGTCTCCATGAACCGGAGCACGGCCGTGCCGACCGCCGAGAGCATCCCCAGTTCGTGCGTGCCGCCGTCGCGTGTCGGGATCGTGTTGACGAACGAGCGGACGTCCTCGTCGGTCGCCTCGGTCCACGACAGGGCGAGGTGGCAGCGAAGGCCGTCGTTCTGGTCCTCGCGCTCGAGCACGAAGGGCAGGGGGGCGACCCGCTGGTCCTTGCGCTCGACGTTGATCGCGTCGAGGAAGTCGGCCACTCCGCCGTCGTGGCGGAACTCGACGCTCGTCCTGTTCTTCTCATCGACGAACTGGATGACCAGGCCCTTGTTGAGGTAGGTCTTCACCTCGAGCCGTTCGGCGATCAACGCCGGGTCATACGATTGGTCGTTGAAGATATCGGTGTCGGGCGTGAACGTGACGGTCGTGCCCGAGCCGCGCGAGGGTTCGCCCTGCTCGACGGGACCCAGCGGCTTGCCGCGGCGGTAGCGCTGAATGTAGGTCTGGCCGTCGCGGCGGACCTCGGCCGTGAGCGACTTCGAGAGCGCGTTGACGACGCTGGCGCCCACGCCGTGCAGGCCGCCGGCGACCTTGTAGGCGTCGTTGTCAAATTTGCCGCCGGCGTGCAGCGTGGTGAAGATGACTTCGAGAGCGCTCTTGCCGGTCTTGGGATGGGCGTCGACGGGGATGCCGCGGCCGTTGTCGGAGACGCTCATCGTCCGGCCGTCGTTGTGCAGGGTGACGACGATCCGGCTGGCGTGGCCGTTCATCACCTCGTCGACGGCGTTATCGACGATCTCCCACAGGAGGTGGTGCAGCCCGGACTTGTCGACGCCGCCGATGTACATGC
>JAKAUH010000669.1 GCA_021818605.1 Planctomycetota bacterium | reverse complement strand
CAAGCTCGCGGGATCCGCGCCGCCGTCCGACGCGACAATGATCGAGGCCATCCCGGTCGGTCCCGCGCCGCGGGTCGATGACGCCTCGCAGTTCATCGGCTACTGGTACGAGCGCGAGCGGGACCGCGGCGAGGGCGAGGGCAACGGCGCCGGCCAATCCCGCAAGCCTGGACCGGGCTCCGGGGATGGCGAGGGCTCGGGAATGCTCTGGCGGCCCGGACTTCAGGTCCGGGCCTGGATGACCCCGCGCGGCGCATCGAAGCGCCCAGCCGTCGCCGTGCCGGCGGATTCGGTGCTGTTCCACCAGGGGCGGAGCCTCGTCTACGTCCGGGTCGAGCCCGGTGAATACCGGCGCCGCGAGGTCCGCCTGCTGGGCCGCGAGGGCGAGTCCTGGATCGTCGCCGCGCGCCGCGGTGACGGACCCGACGGCCTCGAGCCGGACGAGGTCGTCGTGAGCCGAGGCGCCCAGGTCCTGCTCTCCGAGGAGTTCCGGGCCGAGGTCGCCTCCGAGTGACGCTCGGACGAATCACCCACGGCCGCCCATCACCCTTCCACGACACCTGACCCGACGCGAGTCCCCAATGCTCCAGGCCATCGTCCAGTGGTCGATCCACAACCGGGCGGTCGTCGTCGTCCTCTCGGCATTCCTGCTGGCCTTTGGCTTCTACGCCGTCGAGCATGCACAGCTCGACGTGTTCCCCGAATTCATGCCGCCGCAGGTGGTTGTCCAGACCGAGGCACCCGGTCTCGCGGCCGACGAGGTCGAGCTGCTGGTCACGCTGCCGATCGAGCAGGCGCTGCTCGGCATCCCGGGGCTCGACGTCCTTCGCTCGCAGTCGATCCAGGGCCTGTCGGTCAGCACGCTGAATTTCCAGGACCGCACCGAGATCCACCGCGCCCGCCAGCTCGTCGCCGAGCGGCTGGCCGAGGTCGCCGGCCAGCTCCCCGTGGGCGTCGCCCCGCCCCGGCTGGGGCCTCTGACCTCGTCCACCGGCCGGCTCCTGACCGTGGGATTCACCTCGGACGCGCTCTCGCCGCTGGACCTGCGCGACTGGGTCCAGTGGACCCTTCGGCCCCGGCTGATGGCGATCCGCGGCGTCGCCCAGGTGGTCCTCTACGGCGGCGGCATTCGATCGCTTCAGGTCCAGGTCGATCCCGAACGTCTCAACGCCCACGGGCTGACACTCACCGACGTGCTCGATGCTGCGCGCCAGGCGACGGGCGTCCGCGGCGCAGGATATCAGGAGAACGACCGCCAGCGCTCCGTTGTGCGGGTCGACGCCCAGGTCCGCTCGGCCGATGAGCTGGGCGAGGCCGTCGTGACCGTTTCCGGCGGCAATCCGGTGCGGCTCCGCGACGTCGCCCGCGTCGTCGAGGACGCCGAGCCCAAGTTTGGCGACGCCGCGATCGACGGACGGCCCGGAGTCACGGCCGTCATCTTCAAGCAGTATCGCGGCGACACGCCCGGGACCACGCGCCGCCTCGAGGCCGAGCTCGACGGCCTGCGCCCGACGATGGAACGCCAGGGGATCATCTATCACCCGTCACTCTTCCGCCAGTCTGATTTCATCGACCGGGCCGTCGGCAATGTCGCCCGCGCACTGATGCTGGGCGCCTTGCTGGTCGCCGTCGTGCTCTTCGTCTTCCTGTTCAACCTGCGCACGGCGCTGATCTCACTGACGGCGATCCCGCTGTCATTGCTCGCGGCGATTGTCGTGCTCTGGGCGGGCGGGATCGGCCTCAACACACTGACCCTGGGAGGGTTGGCGATCGCGGTGGGCGAGGTGGTCGACGACGCCATCATCGACGTCGAGAACATCCACCGCCGGCTCCGCGAGAACGCCCGCAGCGGCTCGCCCCGATCGGCGGCGGCGGTCGTGCTGTCGGCCTCGCTCGAGGTCCGCGGCGCGGTCGTGTACGCCACGTTCATCGTGGTCCTGGTGTTCGTGCCCGTGTTCTTCCTGAGCGGGCTCCAGGGTCGACTGTTCGCCCCACTGGGCTATGCCTATGCCCTGGCCGTGCTCGCCTCGCTGGCCGTGGCGCTCACGCTCACCCCGGCGCTGGCGCTCCTGCTGCTGCCCGGTTCCGGCGGCGCCGTCGAGCCCCCCCTGCTCCGCATGCTCCAGGGAACGTACGACCGGCTGGTCCGACGGCTCGACCGCGAGCTGCCACTGATCCTCACGTCGATCGCGATCCTCATCACCGCGGCGGGCTGGGCATTCTATCACTTCGGCGGCGAGTCGCTGCCCGAGTTGCGCGAGAACCACCTTGTGCTGCACATGCAGGGCATTCCGGGCACCTCGCTGCCCCAGTCGATGGCCGCTGGTGCGGTTCTGACCCACGAGTTGAAGCAGATCCCGGCCGTCACGCACGTGTCGCAGCAGGCCGGCCGCGCCGAGCTGGGCGAGGACGTCTTCGGCGTCGAGTACAGCGAGGTCGAGGTGAGCCTGAAGGAGCTGGGTGGCGAGGAGCTCGAGGAGGTCGAGGGCACGATCAGAGCGGCGCTCGGCGACCGGTCCCCGGGGTTCTCGTTCCAGGCGTTCTCGTTCCTGTCAGAGCGGATCGAGGAAACGATTTCGGGCACGATTGCGCCCGTCGCGGTGAAGATTCACGGCGACGACCTGGCCGAGCTCGACCGCGCCGCTCGCGCCATCGCCACGGCGCTCGCGCGCGTATCCGGTGCCGAGGGCGTCCGACCCGAGCCGCAGACTGGCCAGCCCGAGCTGGTCGTCCGCCTCCGCCCCGAGGACGCCGCGCGGCACAACCTCCGCGCCGCCGACATCCTCGACGCCGTGCATGCCGCCTACCAGGGCGCCGAGGTCGCCCAGGCCTACGACCGCAACCGGATTCGCAGGGTCGTCGTCCTCCTCGACCTTCGGATTCGCAACGACCCCGAGGCCGTGGCGAACCTGTGGATCTCCGTGCCGGCCGGACGCCCCGCGCTCTCCTCGCCTGGCGCCTCGTCGTCATGGTCGGTGGGCGGACCAGACAGCACGGCTGCATCACCCTCGACCTCGACCGACGGCGGCCGCGTGCGCCTGCGCCAGGTGGCCGACGTGTTCCTGTCCGACGGCCGATTCCTCGTCCGCCACGAGGGCGGCCTGCGTCAACAGCTCGTGACGTGCAATGTTCAGGGCCGCGACGTCGAGTCGTTCGTCGCCGACGCCGAGCGCCGCGTGCGTGCTCTCTCGCTGCCCGCCGGGATCACCTACAGGTTCACCGGCGCCCACGAGATCAAGCAGGCCGCGCAGCGCGAGCTGATCCTGCTGGGCTCGGCCGCCGGCGCGGGAATCCTGGTGATCCTCTGGATGGCCTTCGGATCGATGCAACGGCTGGTGTTGATCCTGGCGAACCTCCCGTTCGCGCTGGTTGGCGGGGTGGCAGCGGTCTACATGATGGGCGGCGTGCTCGACGTCGGCTCAATGGTCGGATTCGTCACCCTGTTCGGGATCACCACGCGGAATAGCATCATGATGGTCTCGCACTGGCAGCACCTGCACGACGTCGAGGGCATGCCCTGGGGCCCTGACCTGATCTTCCGTGGCGCTCACGAGCGACTGGCGCCGGTGCTGATGACCGCGCTCGTGACCGCGCTGGGCCTCCTGCCGATCGCGATCAGCTGGGGTGAACCCGGCAGCGAGATCGAGGCCCCGATGGCGTTGGTCATCCTCGGCGGCCTGGTGACATCCACCAGCCTGAATCTCCTGGGCCTCCCGGTCCTCTACCGCCGGTTCGGGGCCGTGCCGAACGAGAACCCGGGCTTAGCCCCCGATTGACTTCTGCTCCGCAGGGTCATATCAATCTATCGTTCGAGATGAGTCCACCGGCGCGTCGATCCTGGCATCATCCCGGAGGATTAACATGGTGCGGCCCGGATCAACCTGGGCGTTTCGGCTCGTGAAGCTCGCGCTGCTCGTCGCGATCGTCGGCGGCCTTTGGTACGCTCAGCGCCGCGGCTGGCTCGCGCCGGTTGAGAGCTGGGGTCGCCGCATTGCGCACACCTCGACCTCGGACCGCGACACTCACCCGGCGAGTCCCTCGATGGAGATGGGCATGCCCGGCATGGGCAGCGGGAGCCAATCAACCGGTCCTGAGGGCTACTCGGACGTTGAGATCGCCGGCCCGGTGCAGCAGCGCATCGGCGTCACCTTCGGCGAGGTCCAGCGTGCCCCGCTGAAGATGAGCGTCCGCACCGTGGGGATCGTCCGGCCGGATGAAACGAGGACGTTCCACATCCACGTCCGAACCGAGGGCTGGATCGAGAGACTCTTCGTCAACTACACCGGCCAGAAGGTCGAGAAGGGCCAGCCGTTCCTGGCGATCTACAGCCCCGAGTTCTACCGGACCCAGCTCGACTACCTGACCGCACGCCGTGCGGCGAAGCTCGGCGGCAGCCTCGCGAAATCCGAGGGCTCGCTCGCCGACCTGGCCGTGGTCAAGCTCCACCTGCTCGACGTCTCCGACCAGGAGCTGAAGGAACTCGAAAACACCGGCAAGCCCCACGAGTTCATGACCCTGCGTAGCCCGGCCGCCGGAACCGTGCTCGAGAAAAACGCGCTCGAGCACGAATACATCACCCCCCAGCGCGACCTGTACGTGGTTGCCGACCTGACGACCGTGTGGGTCCAGGCCAAGGTGTACGAGTACGAGCTGCCGCACGTCGAGGTCGGCCAGCCGGCGACGGTGACCGTGCCATCGCTGCCGGGCCGCCGATTCGCCGGCAAGATCGCCTTCATCCAGCCGACGCTCGAGGAGGCCACGCGGACGGTCGAGGTCCGCGTCGAGCTGCCCAACCCCGACGGCTCGCTCCGCCCCGGCATGTTCGCCGACGCCGTCATCGAGCACGACATGGGCCGCGGGCTGCTGGTCCCGGCCTCGGCCGTGATCCGCACCGGCCGCCGCGATATCGCCTTCCGCGCCGGTGCCGACGGCCGCTTCGTCCCGATCGAGGTCCGCATCGGCGAGGTGAAGTTCGGCGACCGCTTCCAGGTCCTCGAGGGCCTCGCCGGGGGCGACCGCGTCGTGACCTCGGCCAACTTCCTCATCGACTCCGAGAGCCGCCTGAAGGTTGGCGGCGGCGGCATGGCCGGGATGCCCGGCATGGACATGGGAGGCATGAACATGGGCGGTGCATCAGGCAAGCCAAGAGCGGA